>JAFUQY010000206.1 GCA_017472105.1 Clostridia bacterium
CCTTTTTGACTGCGCGGGAGTGAGTCCGGAAGAGTGCAAAAAAATAACAAATGACCTCGTACTGGAGCAGAAGGTTCTGCTGACGGCGGGCGCAAATTCACGCTACTACGGCGGCGGATTCTACGCGGCACCGTTGGCGGACTTGAGCGACGGGCTCATGGACATCCTCGTCGTGAACGATGTCTCGATCCCGAAATTCCTGTCCCTTGTCGGGGCGTATCATGATGGGAATTACATCGATGAAAATGGCGTGGTAACGAAAAAGTTTACCAACGTAATCAGTTACAGAAGATGCCGCGCGATGGAAATTGTCGGACCGACGCGGTACTGCCTTGACGGTGAAATACTGGAAACCGGTGAGGACCGTACCCTGCGCGCAGAGGTCCTTCCGGGAGCGCTCTGGTTCGCGGCACTGTGATGTATATACGTTGCATATGGCTGCATAAATAGTATGTAATCCCGCCGGATGTTTTTTAACCGACGGGGAGAGTGCTTCACATGTGGCGGCGTTTCGGGAGAAGTGCGACGACGAGGGCGATGATTGCGGCTACGATGATGATCGAGAGAATCACCGCGAACCAGCTTGTACCGGTGGTCATGGATCCTGCGTCCGTGTTTTCGGATTCCGTTGTCGGAGCGGTGTTATAGTCGGGAGCGTTTGCTGAATTATCGGTGATATCGCCGTTGGAGCCGGTTTCGCCGGGAATTTCACCGTTTGCGGTACCTCCTGCGGTGCCATCGCTGATTCCGCCATTGTTTGCGGCGTCACCTGTGCGCGCATTGTTGCCGCTGTCGAACGGAGTACCTGCGTCATCGGTCGGAGCGAGCTGCTCGGATACTGCAGCACCGCCGGAACCGGTAACTGCACCGTCGGCGAGCGTCATCCCTGTGGCGGAAATCCCCGCGGCGAGGACGTACAAGAGCGCGGTGCAGATGCATAAACATACAAATTTCTTCATAACAAATTACCTCCTGTCGGATGCTGTATTGTTGTCCGGATCGGAGGAAGTTATTCGGATAATTACCAATTTTTCTATCGTCAGGAGACGCCATGGAAACCAAGAGATTTACAAAAAATGACAATTCGTTTATCTGTGCGAACTGCGGAAATGAAGTACCGCCGCTGAAATACACATCGCGGAATCACTGCCCGAAGTGCCTGTGCTCCCTGCATCTGGACGTCAACCCGGGCGACCGCGCGTCGGACTGTGCCGGAGTCATGGACCCGGTAACAGCGGAACCCGATCCCAAGAAGGGGTTCATCATCACGCACAGATGCAGAAAATGCGGTGCGCTGAGGCGGAACAAGGCCGCGGACGACGATGACCGTGCGAAGCTGATTAAACTGACCGCACAGCATATTTGAATATTGAATGCAAAAATATACAGAAATCCTGACGTGAGAGCGTGGGTTTCTGATTTCAGGAGAACTCAAAATGGAAATATTTGAGAGAACGGAGATGCTTCTCGGGCGAAAATCCGTGAAAAAACTCGCGGACTGCCACGTTGCCGTGTTCGGCGTCGGCGGCGTCGGAGGACACTGCGCGGAGGCTCTGGCACGCTCAGGCATCGGAAAACTGACCCTCATCGACGGGGACACGGTCGCGGAATCGAACCTGAACCGGCAGATGATTGCGACGATGAAGACGCTAGGAATGCCGAAAACGCAGGCCGCGGAGGAAAGAATTCACGAGATCATCCCCGGATGCGAGGTCGTCTGCCGGCAGGAATTTGTCCTTCCGGAGCTGCTCGAAACGTGGGATTTCACGCAGTTTGACTACGTCGTGGACGCGATCGACACGGTTTCCGCCAAGCTCGCGATCGCAAAAATCTGCGACAGACTGGGGATTCC
>JAFUQY010000023.1 GCA_017472105.1 Clostridia bacterium
CGTCTCGCCGAGGCACAATGTCCCGTAGAAATTCTTTGCATTGGTGACGAATTTCAGTGCGGGTTCGTAGTCGTGCGCGCTGAGCGGCAGTTCCGTGACCCGGCGTGCATTATTCCGCATCAGCTCGTAATTTTTCCGGTCTTCCTCAGAGCCGGCGTAAACGAGCTCCGAATCCGCAAGAATCGATACGCGCATGTCTTCCCATCTCAGCATCGCGCGGAGTGTCTCCCAGCCGGTGCACCAGATGTCGTACCCGATGCCGCCGAGGATGAAGGTTTTCGCGAGATTCCGCCCCGTCCAGTTCTTCGGAATGAAGAGAATGTCCAGATCGGATTTGTCGTCCGCAGTTCCGTTGAGCGCAGAGCCGTAGACGATCATGAGCGCAATGTCGTCCGCGTATTTTTCCTTCACTGCGGCGAGGATTGCGTCAAGAACGGCTTTGAGATGGTCAGGCATCGTCTTCCTCCCTGTGTACCGGCTGATTCTGTGCGTTTCCAAGCAGCTTCAGCGCATCGTAAATTCCGGCAAGCGGTATGATTTCCACACCGGACTGCTCGAGAGTTTCTTTATTTTTCAGTGCCGCACGTTTCGGCAGAGCAATTTTCGTGAATCCGAGACGGAATGCCTCGTTGACGCGCTGTTCAATCGACGCAACTGAGCGGAATTCGCCCGACAGACCGACTTCGCCGAATGCAATCACATCATCCGGTACGGGAATATCGCGAAGGGACGAGATCATCGCCAGACAGCAGGCAGCGTCAATCGCAGGCTCGTCCAGCTTCATACCGCCGATGACGTTGAGATACACGTCGCTTGTGGAGAATTTCAGCCCCAGCCGCTTTTCCAGAACCGCGAGGAGCAGGCACATCCGGTTGTAGTCGATGCCGTTTGCAGTGCGCCGGGGAGCAGGGAAGACCGTCGGCGTCACGAGAGCCTGAATTTCCGCGATGAGAGGACGGCTGCCCTCCATGATGCACACAGCACAGCTCCCGCTCACACCGGACGGACGGCCTTCGAGAAGCATCGCCGAGGGATTTGCGACCTCTTCCAGTCCGGTTTCACACATCTCGAACACGCCGATTTCGTTCGTTGAGCCGAAACGGTTCTTGATCGCGCGGACGATGCGGTGCGGCTGACGGCGGTCGCCTTCGAAGGAAATCACGGCGTCAACCATGTGTTCAAGAACCTTCGGACCTGCAATGCCGCCTTCCTTGTTCACGTGCCCGACGATGAGAACCGCACATCCGTCGGTCTTTGCCTTGGCGATAATCATGGATGAGCACTCCCGCACCTGTGTCACACTGCCGCTCATGGAAGTCGAAACGTCGGTGTAGATGGTCTGGATGGAGTCCACGATCATGATATCCGGCTTGATTTTGTCGTATTCCGCAAGAATATCGTTGATGCTGGTCGCGGTGAGGATGTAGAGAAATTCCGCGGAGATTCCGAGCCGATCCGCGCGCATCTTGAGCTGACTGCCGGATTCTTCTCCGGAGACGTAGAGCACTTTGCACGAATCTCCGACCTGACCGCAGAGCTGCATCAGAAGCGTGGATTTGCCGATGCCCGGTTCGCCCGCAAGCAGAATCACGGAGCCTTCGACAAGTCCGCCTCCGAGTACGCGGTCAAATTCGCCGATTCCGGTGCTGTGGCGCAGGTACTCCGGCAATTTGAATTCACTGAATTTGGACGCACGTTCACGCTCGCCGGTGACGGTGGGACGCGCGGTTGCGTGAGTGGATGCGGTTTTCGCGGGTTGGGTGTAGGTCTCCTCCTCAAAGGAATTCCACGCGCCGCACTGGGGACACTTGCCGAGCCATTTCGCGCTCTGATAATCGCATGCACTGCATACGTAGACGGTTTTCTGTTTCATGGTTTCGTCCTTTTTCTTCATTATACTTATATTATACAGCGGAAACGGCGATTTGGCAAGACCCAATTACGGCGTGCCGCTCACCCACTCCATGGACGCGGCGAAAACCGAGGCGGCGAGCTTCACCTGATACGCCGGATCGCACAGATTCGCACATTCCGCGGGATTGGAGAGGAATCCGCATTCCACGAGCACCGCCGGTATCTGAATCCGGTCGAGAATGTAGATCGCCTGCGTGGCTTCCTTGATTTCGCGTTCGTTTTCCGGCATCAGATACTTGCGCGCGTAGGTCTGAATCAGCCGTGCGGCGTTTTCCGAACCGGCGGCGTTGGGCGTGTAGTACACCTGCAAACCCTTGTATTTCTCCTGCGGGAATTTGTTCATGTGAATCCCGACGAAGAGGGACGCACCCGATTCCTCCGCCATCCGCAGACGGTTTCGCAGATCGTAGGTTTTCTTTTTGCCTGCGTAATCCTCGAGATCGTCGTACGCGTCGTACAGGAGAAGGTCGGAATTGCGCGTGAGCTGAACGTTCTGACCGAAGATGGTGCAGATGTCGGCGAGATTGCGCGAAACGGTCAGATTCAGATCCTTCTCAAGGATGTTCCCGACCGATGCGCCGCCGTCCTCTCCGCCATGTCCCGGGTCGATCAGAAGTACCGGGGAAGGGGATTCGGTTGACGCCTGCGCGATCTCCGGGACGGTGTACTCCACGGCGGCATGCCCGAGAATCATGCAGGCGGACGTGAAGAGAAAAGCGAAAAGAACGTAGTTGACAGCGGTGCGTGCGGGCAGTTTCATAGGCTCCTCCGGGGTTTTTGATGCAGTATATGCGGTTGAGAAGAGATTTATGGTATAATAGAAAAAATGATTCCGATCTGGGACAAAACGTGCTTTCCGTCTGTATTGTTATACAGAACCGGTTCAAAACAAAATAAAGGACGTGACGCCATGAGTGATTATCAGGAGGTTTATACGCGTAATGCTCCGCGGGTGTACCGATTGTGCTATTCCCGATTAGGCAACCGTGAAGATGCGGAGGACGCGGTGCAGAATGTTTTTGTGCGTTGGCTGAAAAACGGAACGCAGTTTGAGACAGCGGAGCATGAGAAAGCGTATTTTCTGCGTGCGGCAAGCAATGAATGCATCAATGTGCGCTCCAGTTTCTGGAGAACAAAGCGCGTGGATTTCGAGGATATTCCCGAGCCGTCGTCGGATGACAGCATGCCGGAAGAACCCGGCGCGATTCTCAGGAGCATTCCGGCAAAATATCGGGAAGTGCTGTATTTATTCTATTACGAGGAGCTGTCATCGGAGGAAATTGCCGAAACGCTGTCCCGGAACCACAGCACCGTACGGACACAGCTGCAAAGAGGACGCGAGCTCCTGAAAAAAGCTCTGGAAAAATCGAATGAGGAGGATTGAAATGAAGAACGAAAAGGAGCAGTTCAGAAATTTGTTTGGTGCATTGTCTCCGGATGCGGAACAGCTTGAGCGGATGGAAAAATGTATTGTTCAGGAAAACAACACGCAGAAACGTCACCGTATCCGACCGGCGGCTCTGATTGCGGCTGTTGTACTGATTGGGGCGGGAATCACTGCGGTATCTGCGGCTCCGGCTCTCAGTCGGTACTTCTTCCCGGATGCGGGAGTTGTCGAGCTTGATGATGAAGCAGAACCGCTCTATCTGATGCTGGACGCAGATACCGGAACAGACGCGGATTTCCGGATCCAGTATGGGTACTGGTATGACAGTACGGCGCAGTTCTGGATTGAATCGCAGATCCGGTACGAAGAAACCGATGCCGGGATTCTGATGCCTGATGCGGCGGGATCGGTGGAGCTTCTGCTGGTTGCGAATGACTCGGACGGAGAACTGCGGCAGCAATACCGGATTACGGTAGAGGATGTTTCTGCCGAAGACGCCATGAACGGCGTAGTGTTTGCCGGCAGAACTGTGCAGTTTAATCAGGTTCCGGCGCAGTACCATCCCTATATCGCGGAGAACAACGGCATTCGTCTCACCCTGATTCCGCTGACACAGGACATGACCGCCTTTGCAGCGGAAGCGGAATATGTGAACGGGAACGGAAAGGTGAATCTGTCCGATCATTATTCGTACTACATGGACAGCTATGCCGCAGTGAATGCACCGTCCATGGTTCTGGTATCGGAGGACAGCTGTGAATACGTATTGTCGGAAATCGGGGACAGCGATATTTTCGTCCTCGAAGAAAAGCCGTCCTCTCCCATCACAGGATTCCGTTCGGATGCTTTGACGTTCACTTCCGGCGCATCGGACAGCGTAACCGTTTCGGTTGAAGTTCCTGCTGACGGAGAAGCCGCCGTGCTTGATCTGGAATTCCTCTTCCCGGATCAGGCTGCATCGGGCAGAATTCATGCGGTAGGTCACAACAACCCCATATCGGATACGGAGATCATTGATCGTGAGACGGAATTCCCGATGGGATATCTCTCGGTTATCACAGATGTGACGGATCGTAACGGAATCCGGTACTGGTACAGTGTACACTATACGGAGGAGTTTGAAATACATATGTCGCATTACTACGAAAATGTTGTAAAATCTCCCTACGATCGAGTCATACCGGTGGCGCCGATGTCGCCGAAAACCCGCGTCAGCCTGGACGAACTTGAGAATCAGATGCACTATACATTCCACTACATTTCCGACAGATCGGATACCGTGGAACTGGTGGTTGACGGTTATACCGCACTGACTCAGGAAAGCTGGAAAATTGATTTTACGGCTGAATAACATAAAAAAGAGAGAACTCATTCTGCATGAATTCTCTCTTTTGCTTTCACTTCCGCTCCACCGGAATCCACACCTCATAATACCGCTGCTTCTGCCGGATGTCGTGATCCGTCCAGAGATGCAGGATCTCGACGGCGAGGTCGGATTTCTGACGGTATCCCGACGACGGCAGCCATGAGTCGAAGATCAGCCCGAACAGCTTCGGAAATTCCTCCCATGCGACTCCGCCGGGTTCTGTCCGGAATGCGGCATATGTTCCCGCGGACAGGGTGAATGTCTCCGCCGGTGCGCCTTCCCGGATGGTGTGCCGTGCGATCATGTACCTGCCGCCCTGCCAGATGCCGTACCAGACGCCGTCGAATGCGGTGCTTCCGGGTTCATTCCACCTTCCGCCGCAGAGCTGTCCCGGGACGTCGTCGTAGTTGTCCGCCCACATGCTGTGCCGCAGTTCCTCGCGGTTCCGGTATCCCTGTCCGTCGTACGGATTCGAGATGCCGAAAAGTTTGGTTTCTTCCAGTTCAATCAGTCTGAAATCCATGTCTTCTGCTCCTTTGATTGTGATGTGGAAGGAAACAGGGGGACACAGCTTCAATGGACCGCCGTTTTTCCGGCAGAGTGACGGCGTGATTCCATGCTGACGCGCGAATGCACGGGAAAACGCCGCCGCGCTGTCGTAGCCGTATTTCACGGCAATGTCGACGACGGGAGCCCTGCTGTTCAGAAGCTCCTCAGCCGCGAGGGTCAGTCTGCGCCGCCGGATGTATTCATTCAGCGTCATCCCGGTCATGTAGCTGAAAAAACGCTGGAAGCTGTCCGTGGTGACGCACGCGATTTTCGCCGCTTCATCGGGATCGAATTCTGCGCACAAATTTGCCTCGATGTATGCGGCCGCGTCGTTCAGCTGTTTGAGTATGTTCATCTGCTTCACCTCCGGACACAGTATATCAGAATCATGCGCGCGATGACTGACTTTTTCCGTGCAGGATCGGTCAGCCGCGGTATGTGATGGTAACTTCGCCGTTTTCCATGAGCACATCCGCGGTTCTTCCGAAGACGGGAAGTCCGGTCAGCGATGCCGATGTCATGCCTTCGGGCAGGTTCGGATTTGCGGTGACAGTCTTCGATTCACAGTCGTAGGTGATGCCCATCATGCCGAAGACGAACGCGCCGACGCACGCGAAGGAAACCTCCGGATATTCACGCCGCTTCAGCTTGGGAGAAGTGTAGTGACGGAGCCAGTGTTCACCGCGCTCGGGCTGGTTGTGGCGGTAGAAAATCTCCGCGAGATGGGAGCCGACCTCGACGTTGATCGCATTCGCAAGACCGCGCTGATGGAGCTTGTCAAGGGTGATGGAGAGCTTTTCCGGATCGTGCGTCGCATGGAAATAGGGCACACATTCCACAGCGATGTGCGAAATATCACCGAGGGAGCCGTCTTTTCTCTTGGTGAAGTGATAGCGTCCCTGCTCACCGTCCCACCAGCGGTCGATTTCGGAGAGGATTTTATCGCCCCATTCGCGGTAATACGCTCCGTCCGCGCCGTTCAGCTCACGGATTTCGGCATACGCGAACATTGCGGCAGACTGTGCGGCAAGCAGATCGAGCATCTGAGCCGAACCGCCGCCTTCGCTTTCTTCATAGGACGGAATACCGCGTCTTGTACCGGAGCCTTCGGGGATGCCGTCGCCGTTTTTGTCCCATGTTTCGATGTACTGCTTCATGGTCAGCTCATAAAAGTGCAGGAAATCCTCGCTTTCGATGTAATCCCGGTCGCCGGTCAGCCTGTACATTCTGAGACAGCATGCGAGCAGGTCGAAATTCGCGGGAAGATTGTACCAGAAATCCGTGTCGGAGGTGTAGTCAACCGGTGCGGGACGGTAGTGCTTGTCGATTTCCCAGAAGCAGCAGTAGTCACGGCTCGCGGCGATGGACTGCACAAACCGCAGGAGCATGTTCTTCGTGTACTGCTCCAGACCGAGCGCATGGGCACCGTTTGCCTGATGACACACATCGCGGATGCAGAACGCGTCACGGCCAGGAAGTGCGGCTTCGTACCACGGACCGACGAGATCCTGACGTTCGCCGGACTTCGGATGTACATAATAAAGTGCCTGCTGTTTCGCCCAGTCAAAGCCGGCATTCAGTGCTTCGTCGGGGCAGCGGAATTGGATGGATCCGATATTCATAAACAAAATCCTTTCGTGCGATGCTCAAAGATAAAGGAAAAAGGAATTCCCCGGAGTGCGAAGAATTCCTTTTTGGATGAACGGAAATTAATAGGAGGTAACGGTCTTCTTGGTGCCGCCGATGTAGTCACGGTGGAGGGTGAGAATACCGTTGTCCATGCGGAAGATACGGTCTGCGTGGTCAGCGATTGCAAGGTCGTGGGTAACCATGATGAGGGTCTGACCCATTTCTTCTCTGGTCTTGAGAAGGAGCTTGAGAACTTCATCCGCGTTGTTGCGGTCGAGGTTACCGGTAGGTTCGTCGGCGAAGAGGATATCGGGCATGTTAATCATTGCACGCGCGATTGCAACTCTCTGCTGCTGACCGCCGGAAAGCTCGGAGGGAAGGTGGTTCAGACGTTCGGTGAGCTGGAGGGTTTCCACCAGACGGCGGAGGGTTTCCTGATAGGAGAGCTCGGACTTGTTGCACATCATGGTGGGGATGAGGATGTTTTCCAGAGCGGTGAACTGAGGAATCAGGTTGTGTCTCTGGAATACGAAGCCCATGTTCATACCGCGGAAGCGGCTGAGCTCGTCGGCGGACATCTTGGTGATATCCTGACCGCGGATCATAACGCGTCCGGCGTCACAGGAGTCCAGACCTGCACAGATGTGGAGGAAGGTGGACTTACCGGAACCGGAAGTACCGATGATAGCGACGAATTCGCCGGGTTCTACTTTGATGCTTGCGCGGTTAACAGCGGTGATGACCGTGTCGTACTGCTTATACTGCTTGATAACGCTTTCGGTTTGCAGCATGTATTCAATGGTATCTGCCATTTTATATTACCTTAGCTGTGGGAAACAGCCGGATCCTTTCTCAAATCAATAAGTATTTCCTTGGGTTTCTGTAAAAATTACTCGTCTCCGCCGAATTCGTGACCTGCGCCGCCGTTGTCAAGGGAGTAGCGGTTCTTGTAATAGCTGCGGAAGGGCAGGTAGGTGGAGAAGAAGCCGCACGCTACGGACATGACGATGCTGATGAGGATTGCGTACCAGGGCATGTAGAACATGTAGCGTACGTTTTCCTTGGTGAAGTAGGGCATCATGACGTTGTAGACGTAGAAGAGGATGTAGCTGCCCGCATAGCTGAGGATGATGGATACGAACAGGGACATGACTGCCATGGAAAGACCGCCCTGCAAGTAGATCATCTTGATTTCCTTTGCTACCGCACCGATGGACTGAAGGATATTGAATTCCTTTTCACGCTTGGTGTAGTACAGAGTCTGGGAGAAGAACCAGATCAGCGGGGAGATAAAGAGAATGAGAACGGAAATGCAGATGTAGAGCTCGTTGTAATGCTTGTCGTGAGCAACTGCGGTGAGAAGGGTGTTTTCCTTGTTTCTGACCTTGACGTCACCGTAGTCGTGGCTCCATTCCTGAACTTCGCGGTACAGGGTCTTTACTTCATCGACGGTAGCTTCCTGATCGACGTAGATGTTGAAGGAGGTAGCCTTCGGGGTCTTGCCGGTCATGGTCTTGTAGTCATCGAGGTTGAGGTAAATGGGAGTGGAGCCGGAGGGAACGTCGTGAAGAACCGCACCGACAGTGAATTCGTAGTATTCGTAACGGAAGAATTCGATCTGATTCTTCAGAAGCGCACGACCGGATACGTTGGTATCAACCGCCTTGATCTGACCGGTCTTCTTGGAGAGGTAGATCTTGTCGCCGACGTCGAACTTGTAGGTGGGAACGTTGGAGATTGCGTCGCCTACGATTACGGTACCGGGCGTGAGAATGGAGGTCAGGTCACCGGAGTATTCGTAGTCTTCGAGAATCTTGATCTGTTCCTCGGGAATTGCGGTGTAGATGATTTCGGAGTTGACACGCCAGTACTTGTCCTGGGTATCAAAGTCGGTGCCCGCGTATGCAACGAGGTTCTTGAATGCACGGACGTCCTTCTTTTCCACGATCATGTGGGAAGCAAGCTCGTAGCCTTCGGTGGTGTTGTCGTTGATTTCAACCGCACGCACACCGTCAAGGGCGTAGAGTTCGTCGGACATGATTTCATCGTATTCGAAGCCGGAAGCCGTCATGTCGATTTCAAACTGCGGACGGGGATAATACAGGTCGGTGGTGTAGATATCCGCCATGTAAAGACCCATGATGAACAGTGCGCAGAATACGATCGCGGAGGTGAGAAGCTGGATATTGTACTTGCGGAAACGCCACATGGAGTAGAATTCGTACTTGACGGGGAAGTTTTCCGCGAAGATGTTGAAGGAACGCTGGGGAGAGGTAACAAGGTTGGAGTTGTCTTCGGTCACGATGAGGGACATGGGATCCTTCACGGACATTATCTTCATGGGAGTCCAGCAGGATGCCAGAATAACGAAGAGGGTGAAGAGGAACACCTTGAGGATGGAAAGCGGATTGAAGATGAAGCCGAAACCGTTGCCGAGATAGAGGCAGAAGGAAATCAGCGTGGAGAGAAGCATCGAAGGAACGAAGGTCACGATGAAGATGACGAACAGTTCCCAGAAGCAGGTCGAGAAGAGCATCTTGAAGTCCGCGCCGAACGTCAGATAGATACCGTACTGGAACTTGTACTGGTTGATTCTGATGTTGTAAAGCTGCGTGAGCAGGAAGATACAGACCGCGAGAAGGATGAGGGTGATGAGGAAGAACGTGACGGCGTTGGCGCGCTCGTTGTCCTCAAAGGTCAGAAGCTGCGTGGTTCGTTTGGAGAAGGATGATCCCTCCGACCCGAGCGCTGCAAGATCCTTTTCGTATTTTTGTGAGAATTGCTTCAGGCTGTAATCGATATCGTTGATGAAGAGCAGATATACGTCGTAGCGTTCTTCACCGGTGAAGTTGTTGGTGTACTGATACGTATCGACAACCTTGAATATCGTATCCGATGCGAATACGGTACCGCGGTCCTCGATGAGGTAGAGCGCCTGGTCATGGTTCAGACCAAGGAGTACCATATGATAGTTATATTCTTCGGTGACATGCTGGTATTCCACGTAGTTGTTGTTGTCGTTGGAAACCGTCATCATGCCGTAAAGAAGCTGAACAATGATGATTGCAATGAAGAAGCACACGTACTGCTTGAAATTGAAGAATACGGACTTCCATGCAATGGATATGCTTCTTTTTAAGTATTCAAATACCTTTTCCAAAGCGGAATTTCCTCCTGATTGTTATTCACCGTGCCAACGAGGGCATGGTATAAATTATCTTCAATATTATATCACGAATTTTTCCGGAAATATATAATAAATTGTGAACAACGGCGTTTTTCGGGCTGTTGCGGATGGATAAAATTCGGTCTGTTTTTTGTTGAAAATGTATATTGTCGCTGAATTGTAAATTTTTTCGCAGACTTAAATTCCGGAAATTTCCCGCTTCCTCTTGCAATTTCGCGCCGGATGGGTTATACTTGAGAAAATCAAAACGAAAGAATGAAAGAAGGATAACAGAATGACGGAAAAGGAACGGATTGAGCTGGAGGAAGTTTACCGGAAAACGCACAGCGGGCTTCTCTTCACCTGCGACAACGAAAATCTTGCGGCGGAACAGGCGGCATGTCTGGAGATGCAGTACGACTACAACATGACGCGTCCCTCGGAAGGGAAGAAGCGGACGGAGCTGCTGAAGAAGATGTTTGCCGAGATCGGTGAGGGATGCTACATCGAGCCGCCGCTTCACGCGAACTGGGGCGGGCACAACGTTCATTTCGGAAAGAATGTCTACGCGAACTTCGGACTGACCCTCGTGGATGACACGCACATCTACGTCGGCGACAGCGTCATGTTCGCGCCGAATGTCATTGTTTCCACCGCCGGTCATCCGATCGAGCCGAGCCTCCGCAAGCGGGTGTACCAGTACAATCTCCCCGTGCACATCGGGAATAATGTATGGATCGGTGCGGGCGCCATTATCTGTCCCGGCATCACCATCGGCGACAATTCCGTCATCGGTGCGGGCTCGATTGTGACGCGCGACATTCCCGCAAATGTGGTCGCATACGGCAATCCCTGCCGCGTGATCCGCGAAATCGGCGAGCGTGACCGCGAATTCTACTGGCACGACCGCAGAATCGAAGACGCCGACAAGGTCTGGGAAAACGAATAACAGCAGAAAACTCCCGTTGGAAAATCCTTCGGGAGCTTTTGTTTTCAGTTGGCTTCGATCAGATCCCTGAGCTGAAGAATCGCTTCGCGGTAGCCGTCCAGACCATGACCTGCGATGGTGAACTTCGCCGCAAGGGACACGTAGGAGAACTTCCGGAATTCTTCACGGGTGTTGATGTCCGAGATGTGTACTTCCGCTGTGGGAATGCCGACCGCTTTGAGCGCATCGAGAATCGCAACGCTGGTGTGGGTGTATGCCGCCGGGTTGATGACGATGCCGTCGAACACACCGTAGGCTGCCTGAATTTTGTCAACGATGTCGCCTTCGTGGTTGGACTGATAGGTTTCGTATTCGATTCCCGCTTCGTCACAGGTGTCGCCCACCAGCTTGAGCAGTGCCGCGAAATCCTGTCTGCCGTAGATCGAAGGCTCGCGGATGCCAAGCATGTTTAGATTGGGTCCGTTGATGATGAGAAATTTCATAAGCCGATCACCTCAAGAATGTGCTTCGCGTTCTCTTGTGCAGAGGGCTGAACATCGATTTCGTATTCGGAAACCTCTTCGTAGAAGGGACGGCGTACTTCGTACAGCTTTGCAAGATCGTTCGCCTGAGAAACCGGACGTCCGTCCTTCGGGAGCAGAGCGAGATCCCGCTTGAGGAATACCACGGTGCTGTTCTGACGGATCATCCGACGGTTGCCGGGACGAACGGGAGTGCCGCCGCCCATGGAGAGAACCATGCCGGAGAGCTTGGAAACCTCCTCGAGGCACTGCGTTTCGAGATCGCGGAAATAGGGTTCCCCGTGCTGTGCGAAAATTTCGGGAATGGGCATGCCCGCTTTTTCCGTGATGTAGTCGTCAAGGTCGATGAATTCGCGTCCCGTGAGAGCTGCGAGCGCGCGTCCGATGGTGCTCTTTCCGGATCCGGGCATGCCGACGAGGGTGATGTTCTTTTTCGCCAGCTGAACCTTGCGGGTTACGGTTGCGAGAACATCGTCGGAGATTTTTGTGCCGGTGAACAGCTCGGATGCGACCTTTGCCTGTGCGACCAGCATGGTCAGACCGGAGATGCAGGGAATACCGCGTTCCTCGGCGTCAAGGATGATGGCGGTCTTCGAGGGATTGTAGACCACGTCAACGACGCCGCAGAGGTGCGGGAAATTGTCCATGGGAACGGGGGAACGTCCGTTTTTAGGGTACATACCCACGGGAGAGGTGTTGATGAGGATTTCGGCGTCCGAGTATTTCGGCAGATTTTCGGGCGTGTTGCCTTCCTCGGTCAGAATCCGGATTTCCTTTGCACCGCGGTCAGCCGCAACGGTACGGGCCGTCATGGATGCACCGCCGTCACCGATGACAACGACGATTTTGTCCTTCACGTCGATTCCCGCGCAGTCGAGCATGTATGCAAAACCGAAATAGTCGGTGTTGTCGCCGCGCAGACGTCCGTCGGGCAGATGGGTGACGGTGTTGACCGATCCGATGCGCAGGGCTTCGTCGGAGATCACGTCGAGGAACTGCATGACGGTTTTCTTGTAGGGAATGGTGACATTGGTGGCGTCGTAGCGGTCGGAGCGGATGTATTCACCCACTTCCTCCTCGTGAAGTTCGGTGAGGGTGTAGTCGTAATCGCCCAGTAAGGCGTGAATTTCAGGGGAATAGCTGTGACCGAGGGGCATGCCGATCAGTCCGCATCTTAATTTCTTGCTCATCTTTCCATATCCTCCCAGTTATCGGAGTCAAGCAGCGCGTCGTAAACAGCAATGGCAAGCGCCGCTTCAAATACGGGAACGGCACGCTGAACGATGCAGGGATCGTGACGTCCGCCGATCTCGAGGGTTGTATTTTCCATTTTGTCCATGTCGACACTCTGCTGGGGCTTGCCGATGGACGGAGTGGGCTTGATAGCCGCGCGGCAGATCAGAGGCATACCGATGGTCATACCGCCGAGGATTCCGCCGCAGTGATTGGTGACGGTGGTGATGGTTCTGCCGTCCGTGGTGTACGGGTCGTTGTTTTCGGAGCCGAGAGCCGACGCGGACGCAAATCCGTCACCGAACTCGATTCCTTTGACGGCGGGAATACCGAAGACGACGGAGGAAATTCTGCCCTCCATGCCGCCGAACATGTGCTCACCGATGCCGACGGGAAGTCCGACTGCCGCAAATTCGACGACACCGCCGACGGAGTCAAGCTCCATACGTGCCGCGTCAATGACTTCCTTCATTTTTTCACCCGCATTCCGGTCAATCACGGGAAAATCCGTGGGAATTGCGTCAAAATCAGCCTTCGACAGGTTGACCGGGTCAAACGGTTTGTCCTTCACGGCTCCGACCGAGGCAATGTGCGCACCGATGAAGGTGCCGCGGCGTTCGAGTTCCTGCTTGAGGATGCCGCCGATGATGCACATGGGAGCGGTCAGTCTGCCGGAGAAATGTCCGCCGCCGCGAAGATCCGCGTGTCCGTGGGATTTCACCATTGCCGGATAATCCGCGTGGGACGGACGGGGGATGAACGCGAGCTTTTTGTAGTCGGACGAACGCTGGTTGGTGTTGCGGATCACTGCGCGGAGCGTGCCGCCCGTGGTAACGCCGTTTTCCAGACCGTCCGTGAATACCGGGATGTCCGGCTCCTTGCGGGAGGTCGTGAGCTTGCTCTGTCCGGGAGCGCGGCGTGCCATGAATGCCTGAAGTCCGGCTTCGTCCACGCGGATTCCGGCGGGTAACCCTTCTGCGATCACGCCGATTTCCTCATCGTGCGAGCCGCCGAAGATCCGGATGTTCAGATTGATTCCGTAGCTTGTCATGGTTGTCTCCTTTACCGGCAGAGTTTTTCAAGCTCCGCGAAGAATGTGGGATAGGATTTTGCCGAGCATTCCGCACCTTCAATGGTCACGGGATTCTCGCAGATCAGGGACGCAGCCGCCGCCGACATGGCAATCCGGTGATCCCCGAACGAGGAAACCGTGCCGCCGGTCAGCGTTTTTCTTCCTTTAATTATAATAGTGTCACCGTCGAGCGTACAGTCACCGCCGAGGGAAGTCAGGGTCGCGCGGATTGTCTCCATGCGGTCGCTTTCCTTGAGCCGCAGTCTGCCGCAGTTTCTGATGACGGTGGTGCCTTCCGATGCCGCCGCGATCACGGACAGAACCGGAATCAGATCCGGGATTTCCGCCGCATCAATTGTCGCTGCACGGAGGACGTTTTTCTTTACGGTGTACCGGTCGCCGTCTCTCGAGCAGTCCGCACCGAATGCGGCGAGAATGTCGAATACGGCGCTGTCGCCCTGCGCGGTGTCGGGATTGAGCGAGGTCACGGTCACGCCTTCCTCGGAGAGCGCACCGATGCACAGCATGAACGCCGCGGAGGACCAGTCGCCTTCCACGGTCACGTCTCCGTCCGGTGCAGTGAAGCGGGATTCGGGAATCGTGAATTCTGCACCGCCGTCGATGACGTTTACGCCGAACTGTCGCACGGTGGCAAGGGTGAGATCAATGTAGGGGCGGGATTCGACTTTTCCGGTCAGCCGGATGACGGAGTTTTCACCGGTCAGGGGCAGTGCCAGAAGCAGTCCGGTTGTGAACTGGGACGATACGCCGCCGTCGAAGGTGAAATTCCCGCCGGTCAGTCTGCCGGAGATGTGAAACGGATTCGAGCCCTGCGGGGACAGCGTCACACCGTGCTCCTGCATGATTTCGTACAGCGGAGACAGCGGACGGTCCGGGAGACGCCCGTGCAGAACGAAATCCGCGTCAACACCCAATGCGGCAGTCACGGGAAGCATGAACCGCAGGGTGGATCCGGATTCGCCGCAGTCGAGGGAGGCACCGTTCACGGGAGTTTGGATGGGATTGACGGTGAAAATGCCGTCGTTGTATGTGATTTCAGCCCCGAGAGCAGTCAGACAGCGCACGGTAGCGTCAATGTCGTCGTTTGTCCGGTCACAGCGGATCCGGCACGGTCTGTCAGCAAGCGCCGCACAGATCAGAAGCCGGTGCGCATGGGATTTGGACGGCGGAGCGATGACGGTGCCGCGGGGCTTGGGTTGATTCAGTGTGATGTTCATTCTGCGATACCGAGACGGATGATGTCCGTCAGTTCGTCCGTGGTGAATTTCATCAGCTCCGATACACCGATTTCTCTGGGAATGACGAGGGAAATGGTGTTTCCGCGGAGCTTTTTGTCGTGCAGGGTGCCGCGGTGCAGATCTTCCACGCTGTGACGGGAACAGAGCATGGGATCGAGTCCCGCCGCACGGAGCGTATCATCGAGATCGGTGAGAAGTTCATCGGAGCAGAGTCCGCGTGCGGCACAGGCTTTCGTGATGACATGCATACCTGCCGCGACCGCGTGACCGTGGCGGATGGTGTAGTCGGAGAGAACCTCGAGCGCATGCCCAACGGTGTGACCGAGATTGAGTTTCTGCCGCTCGCCGTTGTCCTTGAAGTCGCGGGAGACGATGTCGCGCTTGTCGGTGACGCACATCTCGATGATTTCCGCGGTCGTGAGCGTGTGATTCCGGATGCCGTCGAAGAGAGGACGGTTGCCGAGCATGCCCATCTTGATCGCTTCCGCCATGCCGTCGGTGAAGAAATCCGCGGGCAGCGTGGAGAGCGTATCGGGATCGCAGACAACGAGTGCAGGCTCATGGAACGCACCGACGAGATTCTTGCCCGCCGAGAGATCCACCGCAGTCTTGCCGCCGACGGAGGAATCCACCATCGCGAGCAGGGACGTGGGAATCTGCACGAATTTGATGCCGCGGAGATAGCATGCCGCCGCAAATCCGGTCATATCTCCCGTGACACCGCCGCCGAGCGCGAAAATCACGTCGGTGCGGGTCAGGTGTTCGGCTGCGAGATGCTCGAGAATTTCGGAAAATGTGCGGAGATTCTTCTGCTCCTCGCCGTGCGGGAAGACAAAGGACTGCGCCACATCAAATCCGGCGCCGGTGAGACTGTCTTCCACGGTTTTTCCGTAGAGCGGGTACACATTGTCGTCGGAGACCACCACGGTACGGCAGGGCTTGACCGCTTCTGCGGCGTACTGTCCGACCTTTGCGATGGCTCCGGCTTCAATGATGATTTCGTATGTTCCGGCGTTCAGTCTCATGTGGGCGTACCGTCAGCGGATTCCTTGGCGAGCCGTCCTTCGCGGAGCAGGTTCAGCAGGGTTTCACGGTCTTCGTTTTCCATTGCGGACTTGTATGCGTTGAGACAGCCGACGAGCTGGTCGATTTCGTTGATGAGGTTATCGCGGTTTTCCATGAACAGCTCGGTCCACATGGTTTCGTTCAGCCATGCAACACGGGTCAGATCCTTGTAGGAGCCTGCGGAGATGCCGACATGATTCTTTTCCTGAGCAACGGGGCTCTTGACGTAGGCATTGGACACAACGTGCGCCATCTGGGAGGTGTAAGCGATCACGCGGTCGTGTTCTTCAGCGGTCGTGAAGGTGAACTTGCCGAAGTGTGCGGGAACGAGGAGGCATTCGATCTTGTCATACAGTGCGATGTCGTCGAAATTCGGAGGAACGATGACCATCGGTGCGCCGGCGAACATGTCTTCCTTGGAATTCTTGATGCCGGAGAGATGCAGACCCGCCATCGGATGACCGCCGACGAAGGTGAAGCCGTATTCTTCCGCCAGTGCAAAGCCGGTTTCGCAGATCTGACGCTTGGTGCCGCACAGGTCGATGACCATGGTTTCACGTGCGATTTTGGAAGCGTTGTCGCGGAGCCACTGGCATGCGATGTCAGGGTTGACCGCGAGGAGAATCAGGTCGCAGGTGCCGAGATTTTCGTCCGTGAGCTTGTCATCCGCGATTCCGGAGAGAAGTGCGTATCCGAGTGTGATTTCGTTGGCATCTGCGCCGTAAACGGTCTGACCGCTTTTCTTGTATGCTTTGGCCATGGATCCGCCGATGAGACCCAGACCGACAATTCCTGTTTTCATGATGTACCTCAATGATGCGGTTATTGAATAACCGGTTATATTAATAAAATGAAGGGATTCAGTCGTTCACGAGTTCGAGAACCTTGTTCACAGCCTTCATCACGTCGTCGAACTGATCGGGAGTGAGGGACTGGGGACCGTCGCAGAGAGCAGCCTTGGGGTTGTTGTGAACTTCGATCATGATACCGTCCGCACCGCATGCAGCAGCCGCGAGAGCCATGGGCTTTACGAGTCTGGAGAGACCGGTTGCGTGGCTGGGGTCAACGATTACGGGGAGGTGGGAGAGCTCATGCAGCATGGGAACTGCGGAAAGGTCGAGGGTGTTTCTGGTGTAGGTTTCGAAGGTACGTACGCCGCGTTCGCAGAGGATGACGTTTTCGTTGCCGCCTGCCATGATGTATTCCGCGGACATGAGCAGTTCCTTGAGGGTATTTGCGAGACCTCTCTTGAGGAGAATGGGCTTCTGGGTCTTGCCGAGTTCCTTGAGAAGCTCGAAGTTCTGCATGTTTCTTGCGCCGACCTGGATAACGTCAACGTCTTCGAAGAGGGGCAGGTGCTTTGCGTTCATGATTTCGGTTACGATGGGAAGACCGGTTTCCTTCTTTGCTTCGAGAAGGAGCTCGATACCGTCAGCGCGGAGACCCTGGAAATCGTAGGGAGAAGTACGGGGCTTGAACGCACCGCCGCGGAGCATGGTCGCACCGGAAGCCTTGACAGCCTTTGCAACGGTGATGATCTGTTCTTCGGATTCAATGGAACAGGGACCTGCGATAACGCCGAAAATATTGCCGCCTACGCTGGTCTTGCCGGAAATGTCGATAACGGAATCGTCCGGATGGAACTTTCTGTTGGCACTCTTGAAGGGGTCGGAAATACGCTTTACGGATTCAACGATTTCGAGACCGTTGAGCATATCTTCGTCGATTCTGGAGGTGTCACCGATGAGGCCGATAACGGTCTGGAATTCACCGCAGAAGGGATGTACACCCACGCCCTGGGACTTCAGCCATTCGCAGAAATTGTCGATCTGTTTCTGTGTGGTTCCGTTCTTGAGTACAGCAATCATGATAAATCCTCTTTCTGTGCATATATATGCAAATCAAATTATTGATGTAGTCGTCAGGAAGTCAAAAAAGCGAATCTCCCGACAGTGTCAATACTGTGGTGATCCGCTTCTATATTTTCTATAAAAACTATTATCGCAGCACAAACACTCTTACTTTATTTCACAGCGTAAAGTAAGAGGTAAAATATGCAAAATATACGACAAACGTTTTCATGATTTGATATCCTTCCGTGATGATGGTGTAATTTTAGCACAAGCTAACTGAATTGTCAATACGTTTGATGCAATTTTTGCGCTTTCTGCATATTCCATAAAAACAACATTCGAAATGTGCGGAAATTATTGATAATGCACAAAATACAGGTTTACGCCCGGCAGATGACGACGGAATCGAAGTGTTTTTCGCAGAACGCAGTCATCTTCCGGATCTCACCCGGC
>JAFUQY010000207.1 GCA_017472105.1 Clostridia bacterium
CTACAACAACTTCCGCGGCGACCGTGCGATCGAAATCTCCAAGGCATTCGAAGGCGGCGCAGAATTCGACAAGTTCGACCGTGTACGCGTTCCCAGCGTTCTCTACGCAGGCATGCTCGAATACGACGGCGACCTTCACATTCCTTCCCGTTACCTTGTAAATCCCCCGGAAATCACCAATACCATGGGCGAATACCTCGCTGACATGAAGATTTCACAGTTCGCTATCTCCGAAACCCAGAAATACGGTCACGTTACCTACTTCTGGAACGGCAACAAGTCCGGTATGTTCTCCGAAGAATACGAAACCTACGAAGAAATTCCTTCCGATATCGTTCCCTTCGAGCAGAGACCGTGGATGAAGTGCGCGGAAATCACCGACCGCCTCATCGAAGCCCTCGAATCCGGCAAGTACGACTGCATCCGTGTCAACTTCCCCAACGGTGACATGGTCGGCCACACCGGTTCCCTCGAAGCTACCATCTGCTCCATGGAAGCTCTTGACCTCCAGCTCGGCAGAATCCTTCCCGTCCTCGATAAGGTCGGCGGCGTCGCTATCATCACCGCAGACCACGGCAACGCGGACGAAATGGCTGAATTTGACAAGAAGACCAAGTCCGTGAAGAAGAACAAGGACGGCTCCCTCAAGGCAAAGACCAGCCACACCCTCAATCCCGTTCCCTGCATCATCTACGACAACGCAAACGCTGACAAGTACACCGTCAAGGAAGACAAGGGTCAGTTCGGCCTCTCCAACGTTGCCGCAACCGTAGTCAACCTCCTCGGCTATGAAGCTCCCGAAATGTGGGACGAATCCGTCATCGAACTGAAGTAAAATCCACCGAAAAGCCGTGTCCCCGCGATGCGGCTTTTTGCCTTTTCTTTTCTCTTCTCTTTTCGCTCTTCACTCTTATCTCTCCACAAGGAGTTCCCTCATGTTCATCCACACCGCTCCCATCCTCCGCTCGACCCTGCTCGATTCCGTCCCCGGGATCAGCCACGCTTTTTCCACGCGTCACGGCGGAGTCAGCACTCTCCCGCATACCGCGTCGCTCAATCTCACCCGCGATCTCGGCGATGATAACCGCACCGTAGACGCAAACCTCGACATTTTCGCACATCTCGCCAGTGAAAACCGCTTCGACCGGACACGCGCCGTCACCGCTCACCAGATTCACTCCGCCAAAGTCCGCGTCATCGACGACAGCAACGCCGGTGAAGGATGCAGCCGGGAACGCGGCGAGGACTGCGACGGATTTGTGACCGCGACCCCCGGCGTTATCCCGATCATCCGCGTCGCAGACTGTGTCCCGATCCTCCTTGCCGGACTGCGCGATGACGGACGCCCCGTTGTCTCCGCCGTTCATGCCGGATGGCGCGGTACCGTCAGCGGAATCACAGCCGAAGCCGTTGCCAGAATGACCGACCTCGGTGCCCGGCTCCGCACAGTAAAAGCCGCAGTCGGACCGCATATCGGACTCTGCTGCTTCGAAGTCGGCGAGGATTTCGTCACCGCCGTCTCGGATATCCGCGGAGCAGACTTCGCCGCACGGCATATTGTTCCTTCCCCGAAGCATGTCCCCGGAAAATTCCACGCCGACCTCACCGGGATGAACCGCGAAATCCTTGAAGCCGCCGGAGTCCTCCCCGAAAACATCGACACGTGCCCGCTCTGTACCATGTGCGATACCGGAACCTTTTACAGCCACCGCGGCATGAACAGCCGACGCGGAACCATGGGCGCAGGCATCTGCATCACCGCCTGATTTCTTGTTAATATACCCAAATCCGACATTTATTGCCCCGGGAATTTTATACCCTCCGTTAATTGATTATTAACGAATTATTAGGTATAATGTATATAATTCTTATACTGCGTCTTTTTTTCATCTGAAAAATTCCAACATCGGGAGAACAATATGAAACTGCTCGAAGAACGCATCCTCAGAGACGGCAAAATCGGCGCGGGCAATGTGCTCAAGGTCGACAGCTTCGTGAATCACCAGATCGACGTTCCCTTCATCTCCAAGCTCGGCGAAGAATTCTACCGGCTCTATAAGGACGAAGGCATCACCAAGATTCTCACCATCGAAGCATCCGGCATCGGCATCGCCTGTCTGACGGCGGCATATTTCAATGTCCCCGTTGTTTTTGCGAAGAAAACACCCACCAACAACATCTCCGGTGACGTCTATACCTCCGAGGTGTACAGCTATACCCACGAAAAGACCTACACCATCCGCCTGTCCAAGGAATTCCTCTCCGCAGACGACCGCGTGCTCATCATCGACGACTTCCTCGCAAAAGGCAGCGCCCTTCTCGCACTCCTCAAGCTCGTCCATGACGCAGGCGCAGAGGTTGTCGGTGCCGGCATCGTGATCGAAAAAGCCTACCAGTCCGGCGGAGACATCGTCAGAGGACAGGGCATCCGCGTAGAATCCCTTGCCAGAATCGCCTCCATGGACGAATCCGGCGTGAAGTTTGTGGAAGAGTAAGAAAATCGCGCCGCGGCTGAGAGGTTCACGCCTGCACGCCTCATCCGTCACGATTTTTGAGAAAAATCGTGCCACCTTCCCCGGCTGCGTTTGTGCAGTTGAAATTTTCAGCAATTGCACGGGGAAGGCTTGTTTAGGGTGGCGTCCCACAGCATCGCCGTGAGTATATCTACGTTTGCGCCGCGTGTTCATCGCCGGATGTGTATCTTTATCAGCGGCAGGAGCAAGCCCCTGCCCTACGGTTAGAACCGACGTCCCGTCAACAGAAACAGAGTAAACCCAACCGCGCCGCAGGCTGAGTTTACCGAGGGAATCGAGTGTCCCTTGCGATAAAGGAAGGTCGCTCTACCAAAAAACTGCACGTTGTAAAATCCCTCGCCCGCCGGAGGCATTGGGTCCAGGCACTCCTGGTCGCCGAATCGAGAGCCCGGCGATAGAGGGTTCTCGCGCCGCACGCGCAGTGCATAAAATCA
>JAFUQY010000208.1 GCA_017472105.1 Clostridia bacterium
GGTTATGCCGATTCTCTTCAACGGCAACTTCCTCAATCCCGAGACGCTGACCGAAACCTACTATGAACTCAACGACGTTTATGCCCGTGCGGTTGTGAATGCGCTCAAGGATGAACCCGGTCTTCTGATGTGGGATATCATGAACGAGCCCGCATGCAATGGATGGACCTACGCGAACGACATTTCCGCGGAAGAAAAAGCGAGCCGCTACGAAACTCTGTGGGCGTTCCTGCGCAAATATTCCGCGTTCGTGAAGGAAGTTGACCCCGTGAATGCCACCACGATCGGTCACACCACCGCATGGGAAGTGGAACCCACCGCCGAATGCGTTGACGTGCTCTCCTTCCACGATTACAGCGGCACCCGCAAGAAGCTGTACGAAAACTACGGTCTGGCGGATGAGCTGTCGAAGAAGTACAACAAGCCCGTGATGCAGACCGAAACCGGCTGTCTCGCGCGGTGCAATCCGTATGACGTTGCTCTCAAGGCGTGCGAAGACTACAAAATGGGCTGGTTCGTGTATGAGCTGATGATCCACGGACGCTGTGACTCCGAGCACGGTGTGTTCTACCCCGACGGAACTGTGCGCGATCCCGCAACCATCGCCGCCATGATGGGATGCTACCGCTGCCGTGATCTTGACACGATGGTTCTGCCGATTCCGAACCGCGAGGGTCAGGGTCAGAGATGCGTGGACGACATCAGGCGCGCGCTCACCGAATACACCTCCGACGCGTTCGACTACCGTCCGTCCGATGTGGAGCAGCTGCTGAATGCGTGCGAACGTGCGGCGAATCTGCTCGAATGCTGTGACATGATCCCGATGGCATGCCCGCCGACTGCGAGAATTTTCGCATGGCGCAGGATGGAAAAACCGCCGCTTGCCGACATCCGCCGTCTGGCATTTGATCTGGCAAAGCAGCTGAAGGAAATCTGCGAACTCCTATAAAACGACAAAATCCCGTATGAGACTGATTTTCGCAGTCCCGATACGGGATTTTTTATGTTTGCTCTTTATTTGATTTCTAATCCTACAGGACAGTGGTCACTTCCCATCACGTCGGTGTAGATCATGGCGTCGGCGAGCTTTTCCTGCATCCGGTCGGACACAATGAAGTAGTCGATGCGCCATCCGACGTTCTTCTCGCGGGACTTGAACATATACGACCACCACGTGTACATGCCTTCCTTATCCGGATAGAAGTAGCGGTAGGTGTCCGTGAAGCCCGATGCCAGAAGCTCGCGCATTTTTCCGCGTTCCTCGTCCGAGAATCCGGCGTTGCCGACGTTGGACTTGGGGTTCTTCAGGTCAATTTCGTTCCTTGCCACATTCAGGTCGCCGCAGAGCACCACGGGTTTGGTTTTGTCAAGCTCGCAGAGGTACGCGCGGAAGTCGTCTTCAAACTCCATGCGGTAGTCGATGCGGGCGAGCTCGCGCTGTGCGTTCGGTGTGTACGATGTGACAAACCAGAAATCCTCGAATTCGAGTGTGATGAGGCGGCCTTCGTCGTTGTACTTGCCGTCAATGCCGTAGAGCACCTGCAAGGGTTCGATCCGGGTGAAAACAGCCGTGCCGGAGTAGCCTTTTTTCTCCGCACTCGACCAGTACGAGCGGTAACCTTCCCTCTCGAATTCTGCCTGACCGGGCTGCATTTTCGTCTCCTGAATCGCAAAAATATCCGCGTCAACTGCGTCGAAAAAATCCCCGAAGCCCTTGCCGAGAGCCGCGCGGAAGCCGTTGACGTTCCATGATACCAGTTTCATAAACAAAACTCCGTTCGTTTTTCTGATATTGTACCACAGATTTTCACGAATTGCAAGAGGGTCTTCACAGCCGGCGCGTTCATATATCCGTTACAACCCCGTATAGATTTGTTCACGCGCAAAATCGTACAATAGTCCCCGAACACTCACAATCCATGGAGAACTGACATGAAACAAACCGATTCCACCTATTTCGGAACGGAAAACATATGGAAGCTGCTGTTCCGGCTCGGTCCGCCCGTCATGCTGTCGCAGCTCATTCTGGCGCTTTACAACATCGTAGACAGCTATTTCATCGGAAAATACTCCGGCGACGGGCTGACTGCGCTTTCCGTGATCTTCCCGCTCCAGCTCATCATCACCGCGCTGTCCGTCGGAACGGGCGTTGGCGTGAATACCGTCATGGCACGGCAGTACGCACAGGGCAGAACCGACGAAGCCTCGAAAACCGCCGGATGCGGAACCGTTCTCGCGCTCATCACATGGGCGGTGTTTGCCCTGCTTTCCCTCGCCGTCATGCGTCCGTTTGTGGAAATTTCCGCCACATCCGATGCCGCTGTCGAATACGCCGTCACCTACGGGCTCATCGTCTGCGTGGGTAGTCTTGCGACATTCCTCGAAGGCATCTGGACGAAGGTGCATCAGGCGTCCGGCAACATGCGTCTTCCCATGATCGCGCAGATCGCAGGTGCGGCAGTCAACATCGTCCTCGACCCGATTCTCATCTTCGGCATGGGTCCGGTTCCCGGGATGGGCGTGGCCGGTGCGGCTTATGCAACCGTGCTCGGGCAGATTGCGTCCGCGGTTATCACCGGTATCGGCGGATTCCGCATGCCTCCGGCGTTCCGCGAGCTTGGAAAATACGCGAAATCCATCTACCGGCTCGGATATCCGTCCATTGTCATGCAGTCGCTCTACACCGTGTACATCATGGTGCTGAACATCATCCTCTCCGGCTTCTCGGATTCCGCGGTGACGGTGCTGGGGCTGTACTACAAAATGCAGACGTTTTTCTTCCTCCCGCTCACCGGCATGCACACCGCCATCGTCCCGATTCTCAGCTACAACTACGCCGCCGCGAAATTCAAGCGGTGCCGCGCGATTCTGTTCGACTCCATTCTCATCTCCGCCGTATCCATGCTCATCGGGATCATCTGCTTTGAGTTCTTCCCGGACAGTCTGATCCGCATTTTCTCCGACAGCGCAGAGGTTCTGGAAATCGGTCTGGTCGCATTCCGCCTGATCGGACTGAGCTTCGTACCCATCGTGTTCTCCCTGACACTGCCGATCTATTTCCAGGCAATCGGCAAGCCCGTACAGAGCGTGATGCTGTCCCTGACCCGGCAGATTTTCTGTCTCATCCCGATTTTCTGGCTCATGTCCCTGATCGGGCTGAATTTCACATGGCTCGCGTTCCCGCTGTCCGAAATCATCACCGGCACAATCGGCATGGTGCTGTACTTCCGGCACGCGAAAACCCTCCCGAAAGACCAATAAACGCAAAAGAGGATCCCGTACGTGCGAGACCCTCTTTTTGTATGTCATTCTTCGCAGAACACCACAATCATCGGCGGACAGCAGAAGTCCACGCCCTTCATGTGCAGTCCCTTCTCGTAAGCCTCACGGACAACCGCCATTTCCATGTACACCGTGGAGTTGCGGTACTGCAAACCGATCGGTACGCTGTCGAGATGCGGCGGGATCGGGATTCTGCCCTTCTTCACGAACGCACGCAGGTCATCTCCGACAGCGGCATCCAGTGCATCCACGGTTTCGTCCACGAGGGACAGCAGATTCCAGTACTGATCCTCGTTCATGTACGGAATGTCCACTTTCAGCACGCCGTCATCGTTTGCGAACAGACCGATCTCGGTGTAATCGGGAATCGCTTCGATCATGCTCTGCGGGATGCCGTCGTCCGCGGTGGGAACCTCGCCTTTGTACGCCTTCCAGAGAATTTTGTGGATGTTCATGAAATACGTGTCCGCCATCTCGACGCCGACGCAGTAACGGCAGGTGTGATCCCACATGTTGGTGTCAAACGCAAAAGTTGCAACCTCCTTCGCACCCGGCACATCCCCGCGGATGCAGGAACGATGACCGCCGAGAATCATATAGTTCCGGTATTTTCTGTCTCCGGCGAAATCGTGTCCCGCAGGATAGGAGTAGCCGAATGCCGTCCATGTACCGCCGTCGGGACGCTCGGTTTTCCGGGGTTCGTCTTCCTTCAGTCCGCGTCTGTCAATGCAGAACTTCTGCAAAGCCTTGAGTACCGCGAACCGTTCCGCTTTCATCTTCTGGCGCGGGTTCATGTCCTGCATCCAGTCGAGCGCGTACAGCTTTTCAATCATCCCGGAGAGCGGCTGCCAGATTGCGTCAAACCGCTCGTGGCAGAACGCAAGCTGTTCTTCAAACCGTTCCCGCGTGTTCTCCGTCGTGTAGATGATGAAATCCGTGTAGACCAGTCCGCCGTCCGTCTGCCGCATCAGCTCCGCTTTCACGAGTTTGTCCACAATCGGCTCGATGTACACCGTGGGAATTCCGATCATGCGGGCAAGGCTGGGGATCGATACCGGTCTTTCATATGCATTCAGCAGGAGATTCTGCACGATCAGATCCCCTTCCACCATCGACATGGGCATACCGTTCTTTCCGCCGCCTCCGCTGTATGTGATCCGGAGCGTTCCGGGCATTGCGTGTGTTGTATGTGCGCCTGCTGTCTGTACTGCCATATCTTCCATTCCTTTCTTTACCATGCGTCGTCCCGTATCGAGTCGGCTTTTGACCGTACCTTCCGGGATGCCGAAGTCTGACGCGATTTTCGCAACGGAATCTCCGGCGAAGTAGTACCGGATGAGAATTTCGCGGGTCTGCCGTGCGAGGTAGGTCACTTCCCGTCTCACCTCCGCGGCTTCGTCCGTTTCCGTGAAGACTTCGTAGGGATCCTCCTCGTCCGCGATATCCCATGCCGATTCCAGCTCGACTACTATGGGCATTTTGTACTTCTTCCGCAGAGCGTCGTTCCACACATGCAGCAGCGTGCCGGTGAGCCATTCGCGCGGTTTCTCGATGGTTCCGCCGGTTTCGAGATGGTACAGTGCGCGCAGAATCGTGTCCGAAACCAGATCCTCTGCCATCTCTTCGCCGCATCGCCGCCGTGCAAACCGCAGAAGCTCGTCGATGTATGCTGTCAGCTCGTTCTTGTTCATGGTGAAACTCCTTTCTCCGCTTTCATAAGTACAGTCGCGGAAATTGTCTCCCGGTTCACGATTCCGGTGAAATTTTTCCGAAAAGAACGGAATTTTTTATGGCAACACCGCACGGTTCTGGTGGTGCAGTTGCGCCGTCAGATTTTTCGTCAGTCTAAACAAATTGAGGCGGCAAGAGTAACTCCTCTGCCAACGAAATTTGTGACGAATGACGGAAAAGATGCAAGCAAATGTGCCACCAAGGCGTTAGCCGTGAATTGTGCGGTGTTGCCTTATATCAGAGCACGTATTCGCTGAATCTGTCCTCGACGTGGATGAATTCCTCGCCGTTGACGGTGATTCGCCGGTTGTTCTTCATCTTTTCCACCCGCGCCGGCGGATAGTTGTCGCATCCCTCGATCGACTGCATGGTTTCGTACCAGCGCAGGAGCACAATTCTGCCCGCCCGGTCGATGTAGGTTTCGGTGAAGTAGGTGTGCGTGCGGATCCAGTCCACCTTGATGCACTCGAATGCACGGTCACCGATCACGACACGCCATACGCCGTCGGTGTATCTGCGGTGATCCTCCTCAAGGGTACGGCTGCCGTCGTCATGGATCGTGACCGGACGTTCGCGGATGAGGAGCGGTGTACCGTTGACGCGGTCTTCCCCGTTCACGGCGATATCGTAGTCGTCCTCGAGGAAGGTGAAAATCTCCGTCGGGTATTCATCCTCGCCGAGAATGAGCGTACCGAGATCGCGCCGGTAGTTTTCGGTCAGCTGGGTGAACCAGATGGATTCGTTTCTGTACAGCTTCTTCGCACGGCAGTTGTAGGTATCCCGCACGATCTGCACGCCGTCCGCTCCGTGGATTCTTGCGGCTCTTGCGGCTGTGCAGGTGGAAACGAGCGCGAGCTTTTTGTCGGGATAGCGGTAGGTTGCCTCCGAAATCGAGAATCCGACCCGCGCAATCGCGAAGCCTTCCTCCTCGGATTTCACCTCAAAAAACGGCACATCCAGACGTTCCACGGACAGATTCGGCATAAATTCGGGGAAATTTTTCGTGTAGTTCATGACTGCATCTCCTTTTAAATAAGTCTGACGGATCTCGGGCGGGCACAGCTCACGGAAGATTGATTTTGCTCGGTGGAGCCGGCTTTTCACCGTTCCGATGGGGATTCCGAGGTGCGCACCGATGTCCCGCTGATCCCATCCGTCGAGGTAGAACCACCTCAGCAGAGCGGCGTACTCCTCCGGCATGGCGGCAAGCACAGTCTCCACGTCCCCGGTCAGGGTAAAATCGTCCGTCACCAGGATTTCAGCCTCTTCCAGAGGGACCGTTTCGCGCCGTTTCCGCAGGCACATCCGGCATTCGTTTTCCGCGATTTTCAGAATCCACCGCTTGAACAGGGATTTGTCCCGCAGATCGTCAAAATGCGTCAGTGCGGCGAGCATCGTGTTCTGTAAAACGTCATCGGCGTCGGGATCGTCCGGCATCCGGTAGCGGACATACCGTTCGAGTACCACGGCATGCCGGCTGAGCAGGGTTTCAAATTCCATTTCTGTGTCCTCCTTTCGTTCGTCATATACTGAGATGCATTTCACCGCGCAAAGGTTCACGGTTTTCCGGAATTTTCAAAAAAATCAGCGTACGGCAGGAAAAAATCCCGATGACCGTACGCCGGTTTTGTTTACTTGAGATTTTCGGCAATCCGGATGAGCATATCCCGCGTGATTTCCGGCGAGTATGCGCAGAGATTGTACACCAGTTGATCCACAGCCCATGTGAGCACCGCGCAGTTTTCCACGGTATGGCGGAGATAATACCCCGGCTGTCCCGCGACGACGAGTTCCGTGATCCCGAACTGCGTGTCATACAGCGAAACTGCGGAATCACTGCCGATATCCAGAATAATCCTGTCCCCGTCGGCGTTCGTGCTTTCGCGTCGGATGAGACCGTCCCAGTCGGCGGCATCCGTCAGCGTGTACCCGTCCGGGAGCCAGCCGAAGTCCGCTGCGATACCGTCCGGGAGTTCACCGGATCCGGATTTTTCGTCCCCCGAATGAAATTCCACACGGAAGCAGTCGTCGTACCACGTGATGACGGCGTCGACAAATCCCGCGCGCACCGTGGGGATGCAGAAGAGAATCACACCGCACACGAGCACAACCATCGCGGCGTACTGACCGATCCGGATGCATTTGCGGCGCATTGCACGTTTCTTTCGCGCTTCCTCTGCGGCTTTCATCACGCGTTCGCGCAGTTCCGGTGCAGGTTCGCATTCTCCCGCCGAATTCCACTCCTCGTCAAGAAGCGCGCCGGCGGCTTCTTTTATGGTTTGATTCAAAATTTCGTTTTCAGGTGTTCTGTGACGCTTCATTCACATAACCCTCCAGCTGTTTTCGCATTTTCAGCATCGCGCGATGGATCATCACCGCGACCGTGGGCAGCTTCATTCCGAAGAAATCCGCAATCTCACGGTTCTTCATCCCGCCGTAGTATTTCATCAGGATGATTTCCTTCGCAGGGGAATTGAGGGACCGGAGCGCTTCTCTCAGATGCTCCACTGTCTCCCGCGACACAATGTCCGAGAGCACGTCCGAGTCGTCGGGAAACTCCATATCGTACAGTTCTCCGTCCTCATCCACGGCAGTTATGGCGACATGGACGGACTGATACCGTTCCCGCCTGCGATACAGGTCGATGCATGTGCTTCTGGTAAATAAAACGATCAGGCGGCAGATTTGTTTCTCGTCAATTCCAACAAACTTATTCTTGTATCTCATGATTCTTATGAACACTTCAACCAAAGCGTCGTCCGCGTCCATATCATTTTTGAGAATCTGCGCTGCCAGAAACCGTACCCGCGGTGCATATGCATCGTACAGGCCGGCAATCAGATCGTGTTCGTCCGGGGTCAGCGGCGTCTCGGCTGTCTGCTCCGCCGAAAGAAGAGTGAAAAACATTTCTGCTCCGTTCATGGGTCTGGGGGTTGTCATTCGTCACTTCTTCGATTATAGCACAACAGCCGGTATCGCGCAATAGTTTTAATCAATTTCTAATCAAATTAATTAACAATTAAAATTAAATCCGCACCCAGACGATCATTTCGCGGGTATCCGCACGGTTCGTCCAGAACGCGTAGGGAATCGCGGTCACGGTACAGGGTTCCTCGTCACCTGCCTTGAGCGGACGGTAGAGAATGGAGTCGGTCCAGCCCTTCCGGCGCATCGCGGACGCACGGATATTGACCGCACCTTCAAAGAGGGTATCGTCCTCGTAGGTTTCAAACTCGCCTGTGAGACGTACGGAGGTGAGCACATCGCCGTTGTCCGCGGCTTCGAGGCAGTACACGACGGGACCGCGCATGATGGCAGCCTTGCCTGCGTCTTCTCTCGCCAGCGGGTTCGCTTCGATCAGCTCGACGGGCATGGGCAGAGTCAGTTCAACCGTATCGCCGTCCGACCATTCGCGGGTGATGTACGCGTAGCCCCTGCGGATCTCGGGAGAAATGCGGCTGCCGTTGATTTTTAATTCAAACGAACGTGCCCAGCCGGGAATGCGGAGTGCGAAGGTGTACTTGCCGCCGGAGAGCGTGAATCCGATCTCACCCGACCACGGATAATTTCCGGTCTGGGTCACGTGAACGGTCTTGTCTCCCACGGGAATGTCAGCGTCGCCGCCAATGTAGAGATGGGTGTAAACGGTATCTTCGTCGGAGGAATAGATGTAATTGCCGAGGGAGGTAATCATTCTCGCAAGATTCGGCGGGCAGCAGGCACATCCGAACCAGCCGGGACGCTTGGAAAGATTGTGTCTGACAGCGGCGAACTTCTTGGTCTCCTCTTCCCAAACGGACAGGGGATTGGTGTAGAAGAAGTGCCGTCCGTCGAGAGCCATGCCGCTGATGGTGCCGTTGTAGATCAGGCGTTCCATGACGTCGGAATACTTGCGGTCAACGCTCAGGCGGAGCATTTTCTGCGCGAAGAATACCATGGAAATCTGTGCGCAGGTCTCGGCGTAAACGGTGTCGTTGGGCAGGTGATAATTGAAGCTGTATGCCTCGCCATAAACCTGGGAGCCGACGCCGCCGGTGATGTACATCTGCTTTTCGGTGATGTTGTCCCAGATCACTTCCATGGCGCGCTTGAGGGTGTCATCCCCGGTTTCCGCGGCAAGATCGGCACATCCGGTGTAGAGATAGCCCGCGCGGACGGAGTGACCAACGGCTTCGGTCTGCTGACGGATCGGCTTGTGTGCCTGACAGTATTTCTTGTCAACGCCTCTCTGATATCCGCCGCCCCAGAATCCGATGTGATTGCGCGCTTCCAGCTCCTGATCGAAGTAGTTCGGATCGGTGCCGCGCTCGTTGACCATGAATTCGCACAGCTTGAGATATCGCTTTTCCCCGGTCGCGCGGTACAGCTTCACGAGAGCCAGCTCGATTTCGGGATGTCCCGGGTAGCCCTTGATCTTCCCTTCCTCGGGTCCGATTTTCGTGTCGATGAGGTCGATGTACCGGCACATGATTTTCAAAAGCTTTTCCTTGCCGGTCGCTTCGTAGTATGCCACAGCCGCCTCGGTCATGTGACCCGCGCAGTACAGCTCGTGGCAGTCGAGAAGGTTGGTGAATTTCTTGTCGGGTTCCTTGATCTGAAAGTAGGTGTTGAGGTAGCCGTCCTCTTCCTGCGCCTTGCCGATGAGATCGATCACGTCGTCCGCGGTCTTTTCCAGCTCCGGGTCGGGATCGATCGTCAGACGGTACGCCACAGCTTCAAGCCACTTCGCGACGTCGCTGTCCTGGAATACCATTCCGCCGAACTCGCCTTCCTCAAGCCCTGCCGCGATGCGGAAATTCTGAATCGCGTGGCTCGGTGCGGTGTCGGGAATCTGGTCGTTGATCGCCTGCCACTGGTACGGGATGATCTTATCCTTGGCGATGTCGGTGTAGGTTTTCCAGAAAGGAGAGTTGATTCTGACGTTCTTTAACGGAGTGAAGTTGTTCATGCGGTGTCCTTCTTTCGCTATACTGAATTTTCTATCATTATTATATAAAATCGCGGTTGTTTTGTCAACATATTTCAGCAAATCCGGCAACAAAAGACGGGCAGTACCCATTTCACAAATACTGCCCGTTGTGTTATTCTTCCGTTCAAGCGTCCAGTACGCCGTGTTCCATCGCGGGATTCATGAGAGGTCTGCGTTCGAAGCGGGATTCGATCTTCACTTCTCTGCGTTCCTCGCCGCTCTTTGCGAAGCCTTCCATGATTTCGAGAACGTGGAAGGTCATGTCGGAGTTCGCACGGTATGCGCGGCCGGTCTGGAGTGCCTTTGCCATGTCAGCGAGACCGAGTGCGCGGCTGTTGTCGGGATAGTCGAATGCGAGATCGATATCCTTCATGCCTTCCCCGGGCTTGAACAGCTTGACAGGACCGCCGAAGCAGTTCGGGTCGGGAACGTACAGTGTGCCTTCGGAGCCGTAAACTTCGAGACGCGCCTGTCCCGGATAGTGTACGTCGAAGGTGGTGTACAGCGTGCCGATCGCGCCGGATTCAAAGCGCATATTGCCCGCATACAGGGTGGGTACGTCTACATCAACGATTTCGCCGTTGTGGGGCTGGCTGGTGATGAGACGCTGCGGGAAGCTGATCTTGGTCATAGCGGAAACGTCGCTGACACATCCGCAGAGGTTGACAAGCGCGGTCAGGTAGTAGGGACCCATATCGAACATGGGACCGCCGCCGTACTTGTAGTAGAATTCCGGGTCCGGATGCCAGGTTTCGTGTCCGTGGCAGATCATGAAGCCGGCACATCCGACAACTGTACCGATCACGCCGTCATCGATGAGCTTGCGGCAGGTCTGGATGCCCGCGCCGAGGAAGGTATCCGGTGCACCGCCGAGCATGAGTCCCTTTTCTTCCGCAAGAGCCTTGATTTCACGGCCTTCCTTCAGGGATGCTGCGAGGGGCTTTTCGGAATAAACATGCTTGCCCGCGCGGAGAGCCGCCATGGATACGTCATAGTGTTCGTAGGGACGGGTGATGTTGAGAACGATGTCAACTTCGGGGTCAGCGAACAGCTCATGCATATCGTTGTAGAGCTTGGGAATGTTGTACTTCTTCACAGCGTTTTCCGCGCGTTCCCGGATCAGGTCGCACACGCCGATGATTTCGATTTCCTTGAATCTCTTGGTGATGTTTTCCAGATAAATGCCGCTGATGGCACCGCATCCGACAAAACCGATCTTTACAGTTTTCATGCTGCTGTCTCCTTATCGTAATTTCGTTGAATCAATACATCTTCGCAGTGTTTTCGAAGCGTTCGGTGGTGAGGTTGTTGTCCAGTGCGTACTGCTTGCCTTCCGCTGCCCAGAGCATACCGCGCTTCATGAGAATTTCCGCATTGGGAGAATTGTCGAATACATCGTCGTGGTGACCGAGGGAGGTGTAGAACACGCGTCCGTTGCCCCAGAACTTGGTCCATGCGACGGGCATATCGACGACCTTGTTGGAGGTGTGGTAGTAGTTGACGAGCGGGAATCGGGTGGTTGCCAGCACTTCGATCGCGGGGTCAACGTGGAGGTAGTAGTGTTCGCTCTTTACCGGGAAGTCTTCCAGACCTGCGATGATGGGGCTGGAGCCGTGGTTGATGTTGACAGTGTATTCGATGCCGTCTCCGCCGGGATGGCTGACCCACTGACCGCCGGTCATGAACTGCCATTCGGTATCCTTGCGGAATGCGTCGCACATACCGCCGTGGCATCCCGCCAGCCCTGTGCCCCTGCCGACTGCGCGTGCGATGTTTCTGGTGTGCTTGCCGTCAATGGAGCCCATCGTCCAGCAGGCAACGATCAGGTGGTATTCGCACAGCTTGTCCGCGTCGTCGAAGCAGGAGTGGTTGTCGTAGATTTCGCACTCGTAGCCTTCTTCTTCCATCAGACGTGCGAAACGCTTGGAGGTCAGCTGAGGTTCATGTCCGTCCCAGCCGCCCTGGAAAATCAGAACTTTTTTCATTTTTATATCTCCGTTCATTGTATTCAGCAGTCCGCGAGCTTAGCACAGCTTTCCTTCAGACCGCCGTAAAGATTGGTATAAATATTGTAGTATTTTCTATATTCTGCCGCTCTGTCATTGTCGGGGAGCGTCCGTTCGCGTTCCTTGATGATCGCGTCGCAGGCGTCTTCCACTGTGGGATACAATCCCGCGCCGACCATGGCAAGAACCGCCACGCCGAGAGCCGGTCCTTCGTCATTTTCCGCACGGATGACGGGCATTCCGAATGCATCCGCGAGCATCTGACGCCAGAACGCACTCTTGCCGCCGCCTCCGCAGACCTGCATTTCACTCGGGAGCGCACCCATGCCGTCGATGATTTCCACGCAGTCACGGAGGGAGTACGTCACGCCCTCGAGTACCGCACGGATCATGTGGGACTTGGTGTGAACCGCGGACAGACCGATGAATGCGCCGCGTGCGTTGGGATCGAGATGGGGAGTCCGCTCGCCCATGAGGTAGGGCAGGTACAGAAGCCGGTCCGCACCCACGGGAACAGACGCCGCTTCTTCCGTCATCACATCATACGGATCGCATCCGCGTGTTTCCGCTTCGGCAATTTCGTCGCCGCAGAAGTTGTCGCGGTACCAGCGGAGAGACAGACCCGCCGCCTGTGTAACGCCCATGATATGCCATGCACCCGGAACGGCACAGCAGAACGTGTGGACTCTGCCCTTCGGGTCGATGGAAATGTCGGATTTGTGAGCGAACACAACGCCGCTCGTGCCGATGGTGGTGAATGCCCGTCCGTCACGCACGACGCCGAGTCCGACAGCCGCCGCCGCATTGTCACCCGCACCGCCGACCACGGGAATTCCCGCGCGCAGTCCGCAGAGTTCAGCCGCAGAGCCAGTCGTATATCCCGTCACATCGGGAGATTCGTAAACCTTGCCGAGGTATTCCTTCGGGATGCCGAGCTTCTCAAGCACTTCATCCGACCAGCACCGTCCGGGAACATCGAGAAGCTGCATGCCGGATGCGTCGGAAACTTCGGTTGCGTATTCGCCGGTGAGCATGAAGCGGATGTAGTCCTTCGGCAGGAGAATGTGCCGGCATTTGTTCCAGTTTTCCGGCTCATGGTTCTTCACCCACATGATTTTCGATGCCGTGAAGCCGGTGAGCGCGGGATTTGCCGTAATTTCGATCAGGCGTTCCCGTCCGATAATCTGCTCAATCTGCACGCATTCCTCACCGGTACGTCCGTCGCACCAGATGATGGAATTGCGGATTACCTGATTGTCCTCATCCAGCATGACGAGCCCGTGCATCTGACCGGACAGACCGATTCCGGCAACAGCATCGGGATTCACGCCGCTCTCGTCCATCACCGTTTTCACGGATGCGGTCACTGCGTTCCACCAGTCTGCGGGATCCTGCTCTGCCCAGCCGTTTTTGGGCTGATACAGGGGATATTCCACCGTTGCGGACGCGATTTTTGTGCCCTCGGTATCAAAGAGAACCGTTTTTGTTCCCGATGTGCCGATGTCTATGCCAAGTGTGTATTTCATATTGTTCACCGATCAGAACATCACTGCGTTGAGGATGTTTTCGAGATATTCCTGACGACCGCTGATGTTGTTCTTCACGTCGCCCATGGCAAGTGCGTATGCTTCGAGCTCTTCAATGGTCGCGGTCTGATCGGTGATTTTCTTACCGATGCCGTCGCCGTAGCTTGCGTAGCGGTTTGCCACGAATGCGTCGAGTCTGCCGTCGTCGATGAGCTTGTATGCCATTCTGAGACCGTATGCGAAGGAGTCCATACCTGCGATGAATGCGTGCGCGATGTCTTCGGGAGTATTGGAGCCGCGTCTGGTCTTTGCGTCGAAGTTGAGACCGCCGTTGGTGAAGCCGCCCGCACGGATGACTTCGAGCATGCAGAGGGTGGTGTCGTAGAAATTGGTCGGGAACTGGTCGGTATCCCAGCCGAGGAGCATGTCGCCCTGGTTTGCGTCGATGGAGCCGAACGCGCCGTTGATGCGGGCAACGTTGAGTTCGTGCTGGAAGGTGTGACCGGCGAGGGTTGCGTGGTTCGCTTCAATGTTCAGACGGAAATCCTTCGCGAGACCGTACTTGCCGAGGAAGCCGCATACGGTAGCCGCGTCGAAGTCGTACTGATGCTTGGTGGGTTCCTTCGGCTTGGGTTCGATGTAGTAGTCGCCCTTGAAGCCGATCTTGCGTCCGTATTCGGAAGTGATTTTGAGCAGGTACGCCATGTTGTCAAGCTCTCTGCCCATATCGGTGTTGAGAAGGGTTTCGTAGCCTTCCCGTCCGCCCCAGTAAACGTAGCCGGAGCCGCCGAGCTTCACGGTCAGTTCAATCGCCTTTTTGATCTGTGCAGCGGCAAATGCGAAAACGTCCGCGTTCGGAGCCGTGCCCGCACCGTGCATGTATCTGGGATTGTTGAAGCAGTTCGCGGTACCCCAGAGACATTTCTTGCCGGTCTTTTTCATGAGGTCTGCGATCAGGTCGGTGATTTCGTCCAGACGTTCGTTGGATTCGGTCAAGGTTGCGCCTTCGGGAGCGATATCGCGGTCATGGAAGCAAAAATAGTCCACCGACAGCTTTTCCATCAGTTCAAACGCCGCTTCCGCCTTGTTCTTCGCGGACTGCATGGGATCGGATGTGCCGTAGCTCTTGTCAATGGTACCGACGCCGAACATGTCCGTTCCTTCAGCGCACATGGTATGCCAGTATGCAAGGGCAAATTTCAGCTGTTCGCGCATGGTCTTGCCGCCGATGACTTCGTCGGGATTGTACCAGCGGAACGCCATGGGATTGGTGGTATCCCTGCCTTCGTACTTGATTGTGGGAATGTTGGGATAATACATCTTTGAGTCCTCCGGAAAAATTTTATATTTCTATTCACATTGTACAGTAACCCTCTGGAAATTTCGCGTCAAGTATGCTATAATTTATAGACAAAATTTGTCTTGGGAGAAATTGCATGTTTTACGAACTCAAGCATCCGCTCACTTCCGATTATTTCAAAACCGAGGAGGGTGAAAATTTCGCCTTTCCGTCCCATATGCACCACTGCTTCGAGCTTTTGTGCGTGAAATCCGGTGAAATGGAGGTGGAAATCGACGAAAAAACCTACCGCCTCTCAGCCGGTGACGGGCTTCTGATATTCCCGAATCAGATCCACTCCATGAAGACGCCTGAGGGAGCATCCAGCCGACATATTTTGTGTTTGTTCTCCACGCGTCTTGTGAGTGCGTTCTCCGAGAAAATCGCATCGCGCATCCCCGAGGACAACCGGTTCCGTCCCGACGCGTTCTATCTCAGTCAGCTTCAGCAGCTTTCGCAGAGCTGTACGAAAATCGCGCTCAAGGGATTCCTCTACTCCGTCTGTGGTGCCTTTGACGAAACTGCGGCGTATCTGGATGCCGGCGACCGTCCCGCGATGCTCCTGCACACCGTGTTCCGCTTCATTGAGGAGAATTACAGAACTGCCTGCACCCTGTACGATCTCTCGCGCCACACCGGGTACGACTACGCGTATCTGTCGCGGTATTTCAAGAAGAACGTGGGCATTTCCTACAACGACTACGTGAATCAGTACCGGATCAGCGAGGCGTGCTATCTCCTGCAAAACCGGAAGATGACCGTCCTTGACATCGCCAGCGAATGCGGATTCAACACCGTGCGCAGCTTCAACCGGCATTTCCGCGAACAGCTCAACACCACACCCGCCGAATACCGCCGCAAAGTCCGCGAAAACACCGCCGCGGCACGTTAAATCTGCTCTGCTATTTTGGACAAGAAATTCCGCAATCCCGACGCGCATCCTGTACGCCTCTCCAAATCGTTTCCGCACATGAAAATTTTCACGGATTTCGTTTGACTTTGCGCCTTTCATGGGGTATAATTTTGTTGGAATTTTTTCGTTTCAGCAAATTCCTACATTTATTTATATAGATCTGCACTGAGGAGTAACTGCATGGCACTGGTTTCGGAATATTTCGGCTGTCTTTCCTTTGACGATACCGCGATGAAACAGCGGCTTCCCAAGGAAACCTACAAATCCCTGAAAAAAACCATTGACGAAAACAAGGAACTGGATATCAACGTCGCAAACATCGTGGCAAACGCCATGAAGGACTGGGCGATCGAAAAGGGATGCACCCACTACACCCACTGGTTCCAGCCGATGACCGGCGTGACCGCGGAAAAGCACGACAGCTTCATCTCACCCATCGGAGACGGCAAGGTAATCATGGAATTCTCCGGCAAGGAGCTGGTGCGCGGTGAACCCGATGCGTCCTCCTTCCCGTCCGGCGGTCTGCGCGCAACCTTTGAAGCACGCGGCTACACGGCATGGGACCCGACCTCCTACGCGTTCATCAAGGACAAGACGCTGTGCATCCCGACCGCGTTCTGTTCCTACACCGGTCAGGCACTGGACAAGAAGACGCCCCTTCTCCGTTCCATGCGCGCCATCGACACACAGGCAATGCGGATTCTGCGCCTGTTCGATCCTCACACCAACGTTGCGTGCGTCAAGACCAGCGTGGGACCGGAGCAGGAATACTTCCTCATCCCGAAGGAAATGTACGACGCCCGCAAGGACCTGATCTACACCGGACGCACCCTCTTCGGCGCAAAGCCTCCCAAGGGACAGGAGCTGGAAGACCACTACTTCGGCGCCATCAAGCCGCAGGTTGAGGAATTCATGCGCGATCTGGACGAGGAACTGTGGAAACTGGGCGTTCTGGCGAAAACCGAGCACAACGAAGGCGCACCCGCACAGCACGAGCTTGCACCGATCTTCACGCAGGCGAACATCGCGACCGACCACAACCAGCTCACCATGGAAATGATGCAGAAGGTTGCGAAGCGTCACGGTCTGGTCTGCCTGCTTCACGAAAAGCCCTTCGGCGGCATCACCGGCTCCGGCAAGCACAACAACTGGTCCATGGCTACAAACACCGGCGTGAATCTGCTGACTCCGGGTGAGACGCCCTACGAAAACGCGCAGTTCCTTCTCTTCCTCTGTGCCGTCATCAAGGCAGTCGACGAGTATCAGGATCTGCTCCGCATCAGTGCGGCAACTGCGGGCAATGATCACCGTCTGGGTGCAAACGAAGCTCCGCCTGCCGTCATCTCCATCTTCCTCGGCGACGAGCTGACCGCGATTCTCGATGCGCTCGAAACCGAAACCCACTACGACCCCAAGGAAGAGGCTCAGCTCCAGCTCGGCGTTGACATTCTGCCCCGTCTGCCGAAGGACAACACCGACCGCAACCGTACCTCTCCCTTCGCGTTCACCGGCAACAAGTTCGAGTTCCGCATGATCGGCTCCTCCAACTCCATCGCGGGCTGCAACACCGTTCTGAACACCGCGGTTGCCGAATCCCTCCGTCAGTTTGCGGACGTCCTCGAGGTTGCCGAAGATTTCCACACCTCGCTGAACACCCTCATCCGCGACACGATCAAAAA
>JAFUQY010000209.1 GCA_017472105.1 Clostridia bacterium
ACGGACTACAAAACCTTATGCGCCCAGCTCACTTCCCTGATCCGCGGCGTGCCCCATGTCACCGCAAATCTCGCCAATGCGTCGGCTCTCCTGTACGATGCCCTCGATGATCTCAACTGGGCTGGATTCTATCTCATGGAGGACGGCATTCTCGTGCTCGGACCGTTTCAGGGAAAGCCCGCCTGCATCGAAATCCCCGTCGGAAAAGGCGTCTGCGGAACAGCTGTATCGCGCGGTGAGACGATGCTGGTGAAGAATGTCCACGAATTTCCCGGGCACATTGCCTGCGACGGCGCTTCCAACTCGGAAATCGTGATTCCCATCCGGCGCGGCACGGAAATCATCGGTGTGCTCGATATCGACAGTCCTTCCCTCGCACGTTTTGACGAAGATGACCGCCGCGGACTGGAAGCCTTCGTCCGGGTGCTGGAAGAGGAGATTTACGCATAACAAAAAAGCTGCCGCAGGTCGGGTGTTCCGGTTTGCAGCAGCTTTTGTTGTGTACAGGGAAATCAGATTCCGTAGGAGCGTTCCATTGCGTGGCGGATGACCATACCGATGACCTGTGCCATGCGGACGAAGCCGAAATCGTTGGGATGAACGCCGTCGAGGGAGTGCTCGTACTGGTGATCCGATGCGAAGAAGCTCAGGCCGTCGATGAAGTAGACATTCTTGTCCCCTGCCGCGCGTGCCTTCAGGTAGGATTCCATGATGATGTCGCGGCGCTGGAGGATGTGCTCCTGCTTGGTGGGATAGGTCCAGTAGTCGGGGCGCGTAATCATAATGTACGGCACATCGGGGTTCTTTTCGCGGATGATTTCGTAGAAGGGATAGTGCGTGTTCCGCAGGTGATCGAGATTCGGTGCGTTGTGGTCGTAATCGCAGACGAAAACACTCATCGGCAGCGTCGCCATCCACTTTGCAATCACGGGTTCACCCATCGCCATGCCGGAGAAGCCGATGTTGCGGAAGTCGATGTTCATGTCGCGGGAGATGATCGCGGGATAAATCGTGCCGGGACGGCTTGCCGCGGTGCCGTGAACAATGGACGAGCCGTAGAAAATCACGGGCTTGATGTCGCGGTAGGGTCTGGATGCGCCGATCTTTGCCTCCGGCTTGAGACCGATTTCCAGCGATTCGACCACGGCGTGCACCGGGAAATTGATGGTGTAGGAGCGCATGACATCCCCGTCAACGGGAACGAGCGCTTCGTAGCTGTCGGTCATGTCGTAGGGCATCCGGAATTCCTTGATGAATCTGCTGCCGAATTCGCCTTCGGTGTAAAGGTCGAAGCCGGAGGTGGATACCAGATTCAGATGTGAGGAGCGTCCAACCACTCTGTATTTTGCGCGCACCGCAATATACGGAGAATCGGTGGAGAAACGCACACGTCCGCCCGCGGATTCACGGCTCAGCTTGTTGACGCCTTCGCTCGTCGCTTCTGCTACATCCGGCGGCAGACGACGAAAAAACGGCTCGGTCAGGGGTTCGTAAAAACCGTGCAGCGAGAAAGGCTCCTTCCGCACATCGTGCCAGAACACATCATAGCCGCTGATACTCTCCACAAGCATGTTTTTGTCAATGTTGATATAGGATTCCATAAAACTGTCTCCTTGGGATATTATTTACCGAAATGTGCCGCCAGACGGTCGTATTCCTCATCCGTGATGGGAAGAATGCCGCCGTGGCGTTTTTTCAGTCCGCCGAGACTGTACGCTTCGGGCTTGAGAATCGTGAAATCGACCGTTCCGAGATCGGGAGTCGTCATCGGAAGATAGCCCTTGCCGGAGCCGAACTGATCGGCAACCAGACACCATGTTCCGTCGGGAAGGCGGTATCCCTCGGGACCTTCAACCCATTCGAGCGTTTCCAGCGTCGCGGACTGCACCGGTGCAAATTCGCCGAGAAGCCTGTCTGACACTTCCATAATCAGGCGCTTTGTCGTCTCGTCCTTGGAAATGCGGTAATACTTTCCGTCGGATTCGAGAATCGTCGTGTCGATGACATGGTTTTTACGCTCGATGTAAAGCTGCGTCGGCGTGAATTCGCGGAAATCCTTCGTGTATGCCGCGTAGATCCGCTGTTTCGGATGCTCGTCCCCTTCCGCCTTCACCATGGATGCGAAGAAGACGAAAAACGCTTCCTTTTCGCTGTCGTAAACCGCTTCCGGTGCCCAGACACATCCGGCTTCCGGGATTCCCACCGTGATGGCGCGTTCTTCGCTCCAGTGGATCAGGTCGTCGGATTCCCATACCACGAGATCCCGGCTTCCGTCGAACTGTGCCGCACCCCAGCCGAGTCCCGCTTCGATCCGCAGGTCGGTTGCGATGATGTAGACGCGTCCGGTCTTCGGGTCACGCACCGGGAACGGGTCACGCACGCCCTTCATGCCGACGGAAGACTTCAGCACGGGAGTTTCGGAGAGATCTGTCCAGTGAAGTCCGTCGCGGCTGAGTGCAAGGTAAATCTGCTCGCCGTCCTTATGTTCGCCCGTGAAATGTACGAATAAATATCCTGCCATACTGTTCTCCTTATCTGAATACAACCGGCTTCATCATGCCGTTTTCGTCGAAATGCAGCTCTTCGAGGCAGACCTCGCGGTTGAAGCCGTTGCAGCCCGCGTACTTCTCCGACGGTGTGCCGAAGCGATGATGCGCGATGTAGTAAACATCCTCGTCGGGTTCCCTGAAGATGCAGTGATGTCCGGTGCCGAGAATGTCACGGGATGCGTCCTTGGAGAGGATGGTATAGTGCGACGTGATCGGACCGTACAGGCTGTCGGAGGTGCCGTAATTGACGTGGTAATCCGGGGAGCGGGTGTCGTTGCAGGACCACGTGAAGTGATACACGCCGCCGCGCTTCTGTACATCAATCGCTTCGCAGAATTCGTGTGCGCCCTCGATGTTTTTCAGCGTTCCCGGTACGACATGGCAGAGATCGTCCGTGAGCTTGCAGATTGCCGCGCGTCCGTTGCCGAAGAGGAGGTACACGTCATCCCCTTCCGCGTAGACCGACGGGTCGATGGTCTGTCCCATCCGCACACCGGCTTCCCGGCACATCTCCATCGTCATGATCGGCTCGTCCATGGCAGTGAATCCCTCCGTGGGAGAATCACTGACCGCAGCACCGATGCAGGAGACGCCGTCCGCACGCTTCGCGCAGAAGTAGAAATAGAATTTTCCGTTCCGCTCAAACATCGCCGGTGCCCATGCGGAGCCGATTGCCCACGGTACCTGCTCGGATGCGACGTCCACGATGATGCCCTCGTCGGTCCATGTGTTCAGATCCTGGGAGGAAAACGCATGGAACACCGTGCCCGACCAGCTGACGAATCCGTCGGATGTGGGATAGATGTAGTATTTTCCGTTGTACTTAATCATGCTGGGGTCGGCGTAAAGTCCCTTCAGTACGGGATTCTGTACGTTGAGTTTCATAAATGCAGTGTCCTTTCGATTTTTTCTTCATTATATAACAAAACCGCCGTGAAATCAACAGAATGCGGAAATTTTGCTCAATCTGTTGATTCAGCGGCGGATTTCGGGTATAATGGAGGCAGAAATGAACCATACGGAGGATTCCATGATGTACAGGAAACAACGGCTGGCGTATCTTCTTGCGTTTCTCGCAGTTTTCGCGATTGAAGTCTGCATTGCCCTTTTCGTCCGCGATGATTTCATCCGTCCCTACGGCGGAGATGTGCTGGTGACGGTGCTGATCTGCTGTTTTGTGCGGATCTTCTTCCCCGTCGGCGCGAAGCTCATCCCGGTGTGGGTATTCCTTTTTGCCGCCGCCGTGGAGATCGGGCAGTATTTCGATTTCGTTGCCCTGCTCGGTCTCGGGGACAGCCGCTTCTTCCGCATCCTTCTCGGCAGTACGTTCTCGTGGGCGGATCTCGTCTGCTATGCCGCCGGATGTCTGATTTTCGCCGTGACGGAATTCCTCATTCTCCACAGAAAGCAGGTATGACTATGAAAGTATGTGTGATTCAGCCTCATTATTCGACGGATTTTGCCGACGCCGACCGGTGTTTTGAGGATCAGCTTGCCCTTCTCGCGCAGTGTGACGACAGCATGGATCTCATCGTCTGTCCGGAAGCGGCGGATGTTCCCGTGCTCTCGAAGGAGGCGGAGAAATTCCACACCTGTCTCGCACGGTATCACGACCGAATGCTGGAAGCCGCACGCGAAACCGCAGTCCGCTGTCACGCCATGGTGTTCATCTGCGGGTATGATCCGTCCGTTGAGCCCGGGGATCACTGCGGATGGCGCAACACGACCTTCGCCTTTGACCGGGACGGAAACATCGCCGGAAAATACAACAAACAGCACCTGACGCCCGGAGAATCCGCAAGCCGGCATCTCGATGACGCATACTCCTTCCGCTTCACACCTGTGACCGTCGTGGAAATGGAAGGGCTGCGGTTCGGATTTCTGACCTGCTACGACTTCTACTTCTACGAAAACTTCCCGCAGCTTGCCCGGCAGAAGCTCGATTTCATCATCGGATGCTCGCATCAGCGCTCGGATACGCACGAAGCTCTTGCTCTGATGACGCGGTTCTGTGCTTACAACACCAACACATACGTCGTCCGCTCGTCCGTGAGCATGGATGAATCTTCCGGCATCGGCGGATGCAGCATGATTGTCGCCCCGGACAGCACGGTTCTCGCGAATCTGTACAGCGAGGTCGGCATCGCATCGGCGGAACTGGATCCCACGAAGAAATATTACAAGCCCGCCGGCTACGGAAATCCCCCGTCCGCACATCACGAATACATCGAAAAGGGACGCCGCCCGTGGAAATACCGCCCCGCAGGTCCGTCGGTGATCCGCAAAGATGACGCACTTCCCTACCCGAGAGTCTGTGCGCACCGCGGATTCTCGACTGCCGCTCCGGAAAACAGCATGCCCGCCTTCGGTGCCGCCGCTGCGCTCGGTGCGGAAGAGATCGAATTTGACCTCTGGTACACCACCGACGGCGAGATTGTGTCCATCCACGACCGGAATCTCGACCGTGTCTCCGACGGTACGGGACGTGTGGACGAGAAAACCTACGCGGAACTGCTCGGATACAATTTCGGCGTGCATCACAAGGCATACGACGGTCTGAAAATCCTGCGGTTTGAGGAAATTCTCGCGCAGTTTGCGTGCCGTGTTGTGATGAACATTCATCTGAAAACGCCGTCGAACAAAGTGCCGTGGGACGAAGCGATGCTCTGCAAAGTGATCCGCCTCATCGACGACTACGACTGCCGCGATCACGTGTATTTCATGACCGGAAACGAGGTCGTGCTCGATCAGCTCCGGCGTCTTGCTCCCGATATCACGCGGTGCGCGGGCGGAGGTGACGATTCCTGGGCGATTGTGGACCGGGCTCTGGCGTATGACTGCAAGAAAGTCCAGCTCGTCAAGGGCAAATTCAATCAGGAGATGATCGACCGCGCGCACGAAAACGGCATCCGCTGCAACGTGTTCTGGTCGGACGATCCTGAGGAAACCCGCCGCTATCTCGACATGGGCATCGACTGCATCCTCGCGAACGATTATCTGAAAATTGCAGATACCGTGAAGGATTACACAAAATAACGCAAAAAAACAGGTATGACGAATCGTACCTGTTTTTTCGTTTGTCTTATTCCGCCATTTCCTCACGCCGGATGATGTCGTCCTGCGCGCGCTTGACCATGTCGACGAAGACCGCGGAGTAGCCGGTGATCCGCACGGTGAGGTCACGGTGTGCATCCGGGTTGATCTGTGCGTCGCGGAGCTGATTGACGTCCACGGCAGTGAGCTGAACCTGTAAGCCGCCCATGTCGAAGTAGCCGCCGATGATTGCCGCGAGCTTATCAAGCCCTTCCTCACCCGCAAACGCCTTCGGCTGGATGGAGATATTCTGCGCGCCCGCCATGATGCGTTCAAACGGAATGGATGCCATCGAGCAGAGACGCGCCGTCAGACCGCCCGTCGAGGAACCGACCGCGGGAGCGCAGTTCTGTGCCAGCGGAACACCCTTGCGCCGTCCGTCGGGAGTTGCACCCATCTTCTGTCCGTACAGATGACCGTTGTCGGATTCCATGGAATGATGCACCAGACATCTCGGAATCACGGGCAGATCGTCCGGCAGCTCGTATTCCCCGATTTTCGGCAGGATTTCCTCCGCCTTCGCGTTGACGATATCCGTGAACCGGTACATCATTTTTTTCGCGTGTTCATTGGCAATGGGATCGTCGCTTCCGAGCTTCGGCTGTTTTCTGCACAGCGCCAGCTCGACGGGATAACCTTCGTAATCCGCTTCCACAGCTTCCATGAGATGTGCCAGCGTCATCTTCTTCTGCTTGACAACCAGCTCGTCAATGGCAGTGACCACGTCCACGTAGGATGCATACGAGCAGTAACCCACCATGGAGCAGTGATACTTCGCGCCGTAACCCCAGTAGGAGGTGGCGGTTTCGATGGTGTCGCGGTAGAAGCAGTCGGTCATTTCCAGATGACAGCTCGGATGCTGCATGTGCTGGAGGAACCGGGTGCGGTGATCCGTGAGGATATTGGTGGCATGGTTTCGGATGATTTCATCGCCAAGATTGTAGAGATCTTCCGTGGAGGACGGCTCGAATCCTTCCGCCACCCATTTTCTCAGCGCTTCCATATAGGGAATCAGAATGGCAATGCCGCCGTAGGAGTAAAGATTGTTGATGCCGGCGAGGGTGGGATGGTTGCATCCGAAATGCTCGAACGCGAACGCATCCTCGGGATCGGCACCGGAGCGGAGGTAGGAGGAAATATTGTCCTCTTCGTTGTAAACCATCAGCGAGGAGCTCTGCCGCATCTTGTCGCAGATAATTCTCCAGAATTCGGGGCATTTCGTCTGCATTTCGGGAGCATAGCGCACTTCGATGACGGGATTCTTGAAGCGCGGCACGATCATTTCGGCGAAAATCTTCGTGATTTCCCCGTTGAGATACGTTCCGTCGGGTCGTCTGCCGCCGATGAGGAGGTACTGGGGCGCGTCGTAGCAGAGGTTTCTGTCCCAACCGGTGGATTTTGTGGGATCGCCGCCCGAGAGCTGGTGTTCGCCGCGTCCGTTGATGAGATTGTTCTTGCAGTAGTAGTCCAGCACAAGCAGGCGTGCGTCATCCGCTGTCAGTCTGCCGGCTGCGATGTCGTCGTTGTAGAGTTTTTCGAGCGCAAGGTCCATGCGTCCGTAGGTCAGTGTGGGATTCGCCGCCAGATAGCCGCAGTAAACCACCTGCACCATCCAGTAGGTCTGAAGTCCTTCGCGGAAGGTGCGCGGCTCGTGCTTCAGCATTTCTTCGCAGACATCCGCGGCTTCGTCCAGACCGGCTTCGCGTGCGGCATCGGCATAGCGCTTTGTGTAGAGCAGGAGGGCATCGTAAACCAGAATCGCACCTTCAAGGAAGTCGAGCTTTCTCTGTTCCGATCCCTTGGCACGGTGTCTCTCGAGGGACTCCACGGCGCGCTGTCTCAGACCCGGCAGACCGTATTTCACCAGATCCCACCACCACCATGACCGGTGACCGCCGTCCGTGACCCAGCCCGGTCTTGCAGCATTTCCGCGCACGGTGTTGAAGAATGCCTCTTCCTCGTCGGTCAGCACCTTTTCGGGAACGCGTCCGAGGATGAGGTCGGTCTTTTCCACAGGTACCTGACAGCTGCCGAGAACATAGTTCAGACCGTTGCCGTATTTGAGCGGCTGCGGAAGTTCCGCGAATTTCACGTCCGCTTCGTGGAACAGCCGGATGCGCTCAAAGGTCGTGGACGGAACGGGCTTCTCGGTCAGATTCCAGATCGCCTCGTTCACGATGATTTCCTTCAGTTTTTCGGGAGTTTCGTTCAGTTTCATAGCGGCCTCACTTTCGCTGTGTCAGCATCTATTGAAATTTATTATGTTTTCATTATGTGTTCAGTGATTTTCTGTCCTGATCGCGGATGACGCGGGTCTTAACATGCATGCCGAAGCTCTTCATCACGCCGCGCAGTTCTTCCATTCTCTCGTTCGTCGGCGGTTCCGTTTCCGCGAAGGGATACTCCCAGCCGAGCGCGCCGTATTTGCTTTCCCCGAGACGGTGGAACGGCAGCAGCTCAACCAGTCCTGTGAATCCAACGGACAGAAGCTCATCCGCCGCGCGCTTGAGGTGTTCCTCCGTGGCATTGACGCCCGGGATGATCGGCATGCGGATCCAAACCTCGCGTCCGCATTTTGCAAAATTGGCGATGTTTTCCTTGATCCGCGAGCGGGATACGCCCGTCCATTTGCGGTGCTCCTCATCGGTCGACAGCTTGAGATCCATCAGGAACAAGTCCGTCACCGGCATCAGCTTTTCGTACCGCACCCACGGCACATTTCCCGCCGTATCGACCGCGGTATGCATACCGGCATCCTTGCATTTCGTGAGAAATTCCAGCACTGCCTCCCACTGAAGCATGGGTTCGCCGCCGGAGCAGGTCACGCCGCCTTCCTTTCCGTAGAAGCGGGATTCGCGCTGTGCCATTTTGAACATTTCGTCCGTCGTCCACATTTTCCCGGACATCACTCTCGCGTCCGCCGGGCATACCTCGGTACAGTCGCCGCAGCAGATGCAGTCCTTCCGGGTCAGACCGCGCTTGCAGACCTGTTCGCATTGTCCGCATCCGATGCACTTTGCCCCGTAGGTCATCAGGGACGGCGTCATCGAGATGGTTTCGGGATTGTGACACCAGACGCACCGCAGATTGCATCCCTGAAAGAAAAATGTGGTTCTCACACCGGGACCGTCGTGAAGACTCCCTCGCTGGACGTTGCTCAGAATGGCATAAGACATGGAGTTCACCGCCTTTGTCTATAATGGGTAATCGTTTCATGTGTAGTTTATCACGGATCAGATGGTTTGTCAATCGGATTCGGAAAATTCTTTGTGTGAAATGTACAGGTTCATCCCATCAGAATCCCGGCGGATACTTGACGCGGAGCGGATTCTGTGTTATCATAATCACAGCAAAATCATGCAGTACGAGGAATATTATAGTTATGAAAGCAATTCTCATACAAAACGATGAAAACCGTTCTCTGATCTGGGCTGACGTACCGGATCCGGTGTGCGGCGAGGACGACTGCGTTGTGAAAATCGAAGCCTGCGGCGTGAACCGTGCGGATCTTCTCCAGCGCGCGGGCGATTATCCGCCTCCTCCGGGCTGTCCGGAATGGATGGGTCTGGAAATCGCCGGAACGATCACGGAAATGGGCGGCGGTGCGAAGGCAAAATCCCGCTGGAAAATCGGGGATCGTGTCTGTGCCCTGCTCGGCGGCGGCGGTTATGCGGAATATGCCAATGTGAAGTACGACATGCTCATGCCCGTACCCGACGGATGCTCCATGACCGACGCGGCGGCGATTCCCGAAGCCTTCGCGACAGCGTATCTGAATCTCTTTTACGAAGGCCGGGCAGAAGCCGATGAAACCCTTCTCATGAACGCGGGTGCCAGCGGACTTGCCAGCGTAATCATTCCCATGGCAAAGGCGTTCGGCATGCGGGTCATCACAACCGTCCGCAAGGCGCATCAGGTGGACGCCATCGCGCATCTCGGTGCCGACCGGGTTGTGAACACCTCCTGCGAGGACATTGCTGCTGTGCTGAAAGAGGAGCTCGACGCCGGACATGGTGTGGATCTTGCAATCGACTGCCTCGGCGGTGAGATCATGGGCAAGTGCCTGCCGCATCTGAACCGCGGTGCCCGGTGGATCATGATTGCCGCACTCGCCGGAACGCTCACGGAAGTGGATCTGAAAAACATCTACGTCAAAGGCATCCGCATCATCGGCAGTACGCTCCGCTCACGTAAGCCGGAGGTCAAGGCCGCACTGCTCGCAGAACTGACGGAAAAAGTATTCCCGAAAATTACGTCGGGCGAGATCAGACCCACCGTATGCGCCGTATTCCCCATCACCGAAGCGGAAGACGCTCAGAAAATGATGGCGGACGGCAGACAGGTCGGAAAAATCGTCATGACGGTATGAACGGACAACAAAATTCAACCTTTATATAATTCGGAGGAAAACAATATGCTTACCAAAATCGCAACCAAGAACGCTCCCGGTGCCATCGGCCCTTATTCCCAGGCAATCAAGTACGGCGACGTCGTATTCACATCCGGTCAGATCCCGCTGACAGCGGACGGTGCACTCGTGGAAGGCGACATCAAGGCACAGGCGGAACAGGTGATGAAGAATCTCGCCGCAGTCCTTGCCGAAGCCGGTGCATCCTTTGACACCGTTATCAAGACCACGTGCTTCCTCGCCGACATGGCTGACTTTGCCGCATTCAACGAAGTTTACGGCGCACACATCACCTCCGCTCCCGCGAGAAGCTGTGTTGCGGTAAAGACTCTGCCGAAGAACGTACTCTGCGAAGTCGAAGTCATCGCGGTGTGCAAGTAACTTAACCGGAATTGAAATAAAGGAGGCCGTGCTGTGAAACGGATTGACATTCACGCTCACGCGGTGGCGTTTCCGGAGCTGACTCCGAAGCACCGCTACACGGGCGAACGGTTCCTCTCCGCGGACGAGCTGATCGCCATGTACGAACGGTTCGGCATTGACCGCGGTGTCCTGCTGCCCATCGTCTCACCCGAGGCACAGTGCTTCCCCATGACGTCGGAAGGTGCCTGTGCGCTTGCCCGTCAGTATTCCGAACATTTTTCGTGGTTCTGCAACGTCGACCCGCGCGCGGTGGATCATTCTCCGTCGTCCGATCTCGGCTATCTGCTTGAGCATTACAAAAATCTCGGTGCGCGCGGCGTGGGTGAAGTGACGGCAAATCTGTACGCGGACGACGCACGCATGGAGAATCTCTTCGCATCCGCCGCAGCCCTCGGTCTTCCTGTTCTGATTCACATCGCTCCGCACGAAGGCGGTCTGTACGGGATCATAGACGAGCTGAACCTGCCGCGGATCGAGAAAATTCTGAAAAAATACCCGGATCTGACTCTCATCGGGCATTCACAGCCGTTCTGGAGCGAGATTTCCACCGACAACACGGATGAAATCCGCAACGGCTATCCAAAAGGCAAAGTCACCGAAGGCAGAATCGCAAAGCTGATGCGGGAGTATCCCGGGCTCTGCTGTGATCTCTCGGCGGGCAGCGGATGCAACGCTCTCACCCGCGATCCGGACTACGCGGCGGGCTTTCTCACGGAATTTGCCGACCGGATTTTCTACGGATGTGATATCTGCGCCAGCTTCAACGACCATCCCGCACGGCTGAACGCATTTCTCGATTCTCTCGCAGAGTCCGGTGCACTTTCGCGCGGGACTTACGAAAAAATCTGCCATGGCAACGCGGAACGCCTGCTGGGACTGAACTGACGGAAGGAGACAACCATGGAAAAACTGGCAATATGCGGCGGCACTCCCGTCGTTGTCAATCCGCCCGAGGATCTGTTCCGCTGGCCCATCATCACCCCCGAGGATGAAGCGGCGGCACTGGACGTGATCCGCAGAAACAGCTTCTCCGGCACCGATCTGACGATTCCGTTCGAAAAGGAATTCGCGGACTGGCTGGGATGCCGGCATGCGCTCGCGTTTTCCAGCGGAACCATGTCCCTCACGGCTGCCATGTTTGCGGCAGGACTCGGCGTCGGAGACGAGATCATCTGTCCCACGAAAACCTACTGGGCAAGTGTGGCGCAGGCGTTCTCCTTCGGTGCGACTCCGGTGTTTGCCAACATCGACGAGCATTTCGTGCTGGATCCCGCCGATCTTGAGCGGTGCATTTCACCTCACACCCGTGCGATCATGGCAGTGCATTACAGCGGATACCCGTGCGACATGGATCCGATCATGGACATCGCACGCCGTCACGGAATCACCGTCATCGAGGATGTTTCCCACGCGCAGGGCGGTCTTTACAAGGGACGCCGGCTCGGAACCATCGGCGATATCGGTGCCATGTCCCTCATGAGCGGAAAATCCTTCGCGGCAGGGGAACTGGGCATGCTGGTGACTGACAACCGCGCCATGTACGACCGTGCCATCGCGTACGCGCACTACGAGCGGAACAACGCGGACTGGATTGAAAGCGAGGAGCTGGCTCCCTATGCGGGAATCGCGCTCGGCGGCATGAAGGGTCGTGCGAATCAGCTCTGCGTGGCTCTTGCGCGCGGTCAGCTGAAACACTACGACGAACGGTGCGCCGAAATCCGCCGTGCCATGAACCGGTTCTGGGATCTCCTTGACGGTCTGCCGGGACTGTATGCCGTGCGTGCCGATGAATCCGTCGGTTCGAACATGGCGGGCTGGTACAACGCGATCGGCGGATACCGTCCGGAAGAGCTCGGCGGACTTCCCGTCGGAAAATTCTGCGAGGCTGTCCGTGCCGAAGGCGTTACCACATGGGACGGTGCAAACTGGTGCCTGCATACGCACAATCTCTTCAAGACGATGGATCTGTACCACACGGGCAAGCCATCGAGAATCGCCAATGCCCACCGTGACGTGCGACTCCTCGACGAAGCCTGCAAAGCATCCGAGGCACGCTGCTGTCTGACGGTGCCGTGGTTCAAGCATTACGACGAGGAGTGGATCACACGGTACGCCCTCGCATTCCGCAAGGTGATCGAAAATTACGAAAGCCTGCTCGATCCCGCATCCGCCGGAGCAAAACAGGGCGGCCGCTGGTACGGAACGGGCAACTGAATGACATGAAAAAGACGTAAACCCGAGCGGGAATACGTCTTTTGTTTATGCTTTTTCGCGGCGTGCGGCTTTCTTCTCCTCGCGGAACTCGAGAATCGACTCGAAATTATCGAGAATGAACTGCTGTGCCTCACAGGAATACAGAATCGTCGTGTACGTCCCCTGCGAACCGTAACGCTGTTCCTGAAAAATCCCGATTTCCCTGCCGGCATCCGTGGGACAGCGGGTGTTTTTGCCATTTTCGTCGGTGATGGTTTCGATCAGGTCGTACGCCATTAGCCAGTCCGTGATGGCAGTGTAGCGGAATTTCTTGATATTCGCACGGTCGATGAGCCCGTTGATGCGGAGACTGATTTCGGTGATGGTCAGGGGCGTCTCGGAAAACGGAAACTGCTCCAGCTGATCCCGCGTAATGCCGAACGGATTCTTCTGCCGCTCCGTTTTCTTCATCACGCTTCCGCCGTTCCCGATCACCTGCGCGAGCACGTCCGAGACATAGTTCAGGCACCACACGACACGCACCTGATTGACCACGTCATTCTCACCCACGCAAGTGTCGTCCAGCGGGTTGATGCCGTCGGCGAGCTTGTCGATATACATTTTCGCCCGCTTCAGCTTGTCAAGCTCCGTCATACCGCGCCTCCCATACTCTTCCGCATCTCCGTGTAAAACGACGCCGGGTTCAGATCATCCGACTTCTCCGTCCGGTGCAGAAATTCCCGCATTGCCCAGCAGAACGCGCATTTTGTCGGGTATCCCGCCGCATCCGGTGTGAATCCGCGCGCTTTTGCGTATGCATACAGAGCATTCGTGCCGCCGAAGAGAAGCCGGTGCATGACGGGATACTTCTCCGCCGGGATATTTCCGGTCAGGTAGTCCTCCGCGCGCGCCGCAAGTCCCGGGCATCCCGACGGAATCACGTTCCCGTACAGATCGAGATGGCAGTGCACGGTGCTGATGAGATTGGTGCACGGTTCATCGGTGATCCACTGCTCCGCAGGCTGATTTTCGTAAATCTCACCGGCGATGGCAAGTGCGCGTCCGTTCATGCCCAGTCCGTATTCCCGCGCGGTATCGGTGATGTAATCCTTTCCGAGAACGGCGGCAAGCTCTTCCTTTGTGTGCGTCTTCGTCCGGTCGAGCTTCATCAGACGACGCAGATACCGCTCCTGCCAGATGAAGGAGTCAAAATCCATCCCGGACAGCAGCTTCATCAGCTTCAAGGGTCTTTCCAGCGGGACGTATTCGATGTGGAACGGGTCTACCGAGATCATGATGCACTCCACGCCGAGCTTTTTCAGCGCGGTCAGCTTTTTCCGTGCCGATGCTTCGTCCCCGCACCAGAACGCGTTGGTTTCGATATAGTCCACGCCGATTCCGTGACGGTTCATCGCTTCGATCAAGGTACAGAGCGCGGCAAAATTCACGAACGGCTCACCGCCTCCGATGTGCACGGACGATGTTCCCGCCGCCTCCAGAACCGCGCACAGCTTTTCCGCCGTCTCCGCCGTGATGTACTCCTTCGCACAGGACGGAGATGACGCAAACATGCAGTGACGGCATGCCGCGGTGCAGACGTAATTTGTGATGATGCCGGAATATACGGGTGTGTTCATGTGTTCCTCTTTCTTCTGAGGTGAAAATTCATAGTTCTATTATAGCAAAGTTTACCGCATAAATCAATGCGGACGGCAGTATTTTTGTTATTTTTCATCAAAATATTGAAAAAATCTGTAAAACGTGCTATAATGGGACAAATCTTACAAATCAGCAAGGATCTATTTGGAAATGAAAGCATCCCTCAAAGAGTACCTCGGTACAAAAGAGCTGTATGCGAAAATGGCGAAGATCGCAATTCCCGTTTCGCTCCAGCAGCTCATCACCGTGGGCATCAACCTCATGGACACCATCATGCTCAGCTCCATGGGGGACAATCAGCTCGCCGCATCCTCTCAGGCGACACAGTTCATCACCCTGTTCCAGATCTGCTGCATGGGCATCGGCATGGGTGCATCCGTCCTGACCTCGCGCTACTGGGGTCTGAAGGACCTGAACTCGCTGAAGAAGACCATCACCATCATGCTGCGGTTCTGTCTCGTGTTCGCCGCCGTCTTCACTGCCGCAACCATTGCCGTTCCCTCCCTCATCATGCAGATTTACACCCCCGACGAGCCGATCATTCACTACGGCGTGATCTATCTGCGCTGGATGATCCCGACCTACGTCTGCATGGGTCTGTCGCTGACGTGCACCATTGTACTCCGCACGGTCGGTCAGACGCTTGTTCCCCTGCTCTGCTCGGTGTGCGCGTTCTTTGTCAACGTGTTCTGCAACTGGGTCTTCATTTTCGGTAAGCTCGGTGCTCCCCGTATGGAAATTGCCGGCGCGGCACTAGGTACCCTCATCGCACGTATCTTCGAGCTGTGCTTCATCTGCGGCTACTTCTTCCTCGTCGACAAAAAAATCCGCTACCGTCTGCGTGATATTTTCATGAACGCACGCGACCTTGTCCGGGAATATTTCCGCGTCAGCATTCCCGTGCTCATCAGTGACTCCCTTCTCGCACTCGGCAACAACGCCGTCGCGATCATCATGGGGCACATCAGTCCCGCGTTCGTTGCGGCAAATTCCGTCACCGTGGTCGTTCAGCAGCTCAGCTCCGTCCTGACCACGGGCATCTCCAACGCCAGCGGCATCATCACCGGTCACACCATGGGTGAAGGAGACTACGACAAGGCACAGAAGCAGGGCTACACCTTCCTCTTCCTCGGCTTCCTCATCGGATGCGCGGCGGCTCTGGTCATCCTTCTGCTGCGGTCACCGATCATCAATTACTACGACGTCTCGCCCGAGGCAAAGGCAATCGCCTACGACCTCATGGACGCCATTATCATCATCGTCATCTTCCAGTCCATGAACTCGATTCTCACAAAAGGCGTTCTCAGAGCCGGCGGGGACACGAAATTCCTCATGATGGGCGACATTCTCTTCCTTTGGGTTGCGTCCATTCCGCTGGGTGCGCTCGCAGGTCTGGTTCTGCACTGGTCGTCCTTCTGGATCTACACCATGCTGAAAATCGACCAGATCATCAAGTGTGTCTGGTGCTATTTCCGTCTCAGAAGCGGCAAGTGGCTGAAGAAAATCCACAAGGCCGGCGAAACCATCACAAAATGACATCACCGGAGGTAACTGACCGTGATACTCAATCCGTATATTCCCAATACCGTCATCGGCTCCCGTCCGGACGACGGCGTGTCTGCCGAAAAGCCGTTTGATCCCATCGCAACCGGTTCCGCACAGTTCCGCATTCCCGCAGCCATCACCCTCTCCGACGGCACCATCGTCACGGCGGCGGATGCACGATGGAACACCTGCGCGGACGGATGCGGGCTCGACACCATCGTTTCCGTCTCGGAGGACAACGGCAAAAGCTGGCGTTTCACCTACGCAAACTACCTCGGCGACAACGGCAACTCCGTCAACGTGTACTCCACGGCGTTCATCGATCCGTGCCTGCTCGCGAAGGATGATGTGATTTATCTCCTCGTCGATCTGTGGCCGGGCGGCGTTGCGCTCAATTCCTCGAAATTCCGTCCCGTTCCGTCCACGGGATATGACGAAAACGGACGGCTCCTCCTGCGAACCTACGCGACGGACAGCTACGACTACCGTCTCGGTGAATCTGACGGGGACGGCATGGCGAAAATCGTACACATAAGCGGTGAGGAAGTGCCGGACTACACCGTCGACCGCTGGTTCAATCTGTACTGGCGCGGCAAGCCGATTCACTCCAATCTCTTCTACTTCACCTCGCCCTACCGCGTCTGCCCGACGAGCTTTTTGTATCTGACAAAATCCGAAGACAAGGGCAGAACATGGTCCTCTCCGATCATGCTCAATCCGATGGTGAAGAACGGCAGCGAACCCTTCTACGGCATCGGTCCCGGACGCGGACTTGTGACACAGTCCGGCAGAATGATGTTCCCGTGCTATTACCACAACCGCGGCGAGCAGGGCATGAGCTTCATCTTCTCCGACGACGGTGAAAACTGGATGCGCACACCCACGCTCGGGTTCAATCAGTCCAGTGAAGCCCAGCTTGTCGAGCTCTCCGACGGCAAAATCCGCGCGTTCTTCCGCAACTGGATGAGCCGCCTGTGCTACGCGGATGCGGAATGGAACGGCGAAAACTACGTCTGGGGCGAGATTGTGAAAACCGAAGCGGAGCTGTTCGGGCGTGCATCCAACTGTCAGACCGCATCTCTGAAGCTCTCCTTCAAAGTCGACGGATGCGACGTTCTTCTTGCGGCATGTCCCGCGAATCCCGGTCAGCGCAGGGACAGCGGTCGGTTCGGCGGCACAATCCACACCTTCCTGTATGATCCGGCGACCGGCGAAACCCGGCTTCACAAACGCACTCCCGTCAACGGTGCGGATGATTTCTACGGCTATTCCTGCCTGACCGAGCTCTCCGACGGCAGTGTCGGTCTGATCTGGGAAAGCGAATCCGACATAAACTTCATATGGAAGTCGTTTCCAGTCTCCGATCTGATATAATTACCTGTTATTTCCATAAACCAATCTGCGGTTTCCGTTTTTTTTACAATCGGGAGCCGCTTTTTGTTGCATAGTGCCAAGTTGCATTCATAAACAGCAGTAAAAATCGGCATATCAAAATCGTACGCTGCGGTTGTTTCCGGAGCCGAAATATGATATAATATAATAGGTAATTATTGAACCAAAATATTGTTATGTGAAGGATACTCTATGCGCCATCTGAAAGAAAAAATACTCGAAGCCATGCAGTCCGTTCTGCCCATCTCCCTGATCGTGCTTCTGCTGAGCATTACCATTGCACCCGTTTCATCCGGTGTTCTGGTTCTGTTCCTCTTCGGCACCCTGATGCTGATTTTCGGCATGGGTCTGTTCACGCTGGGAGCCGGTATGTCGATGCAGCCCCTCGGTGAAGGCATCGGTGTTACCATGAGCAAATCGAAAAAACTGCTTCTCCCGCTGATCTGCTGTTTCGCGCTGGGCGTAATCATCACCATCGCCGAGCCCGACCTGACCGTACTTGCGGAGCAGATTCCGTCCATCCCCAATCTCACGCTGATTCTCTCCGTCGCATTCGGTGTGGGTGCATTCCTCGTGATCTCCATGCTGAGAACCCATTTCGGAATTCCCCTGTCCCGGCTGCTTCTGATTTTTTACATAGCCGTATTCGTTCTCGCCATCTTTGCCCCCAACGACTTTATTCCGGCGGCATTTGACTCCGGCGGGGTTACAACCGGTCCCATCACCGTACCTTTCATCATGGCACTCGGTATCGGTATGGCGTCCATCCGCAGTGACAAGCATTCCGCAGACGACAGCTTCGGTCTGGTTGCGCTGTGCTCCATCGGTCCCATTCTGTCGGTGCTGATTCTCTCCATCGTGTACGAACCCACCGCGGAAACCTCCGAAACCGTCATCTCCGAAATCGTTACCACACGGGACGCCATCATGCATTTTGTGGCTGAACTTCCCAAGTACGCTGAAGAAGTTCTCGTCGCATTCTTCCCCATCGTCGGCGTATTCGCACTGTTCCAGCTCATCTCCCGCCGTTACAAGAAAATGCAGCTTCTGAGAATGGTCAGCGGCTTCCTCTATACCTACATCGGTCTGGTGCTCTTCCTGACCGGTGCAAATGTCGGCTTCATGCCCGCAGGTTCCCTCATCGGTGAGGAAATCGCAGGCAGCACCTTCAAGTACGTGCTCATTCCCGTCGGCATGATTATGGGTTACTTCATCGTTGCGGCGGAACCTGCCGTTGCGGTGCTCAGGAAACAGGTCGAAGATATCTCCAACGGCAGAATTTCCCAGAGATCCATCGGTCTCGGTCTTTCCGTCGGTGTTGCGGTATCCGTCGGCATTGCGATGCTCCGGATTCTGACCGGTGTATCCATCCTGTGGTTCCTCATTCCCGGCTATGCAATCTCCCTCGTCATCAGCTTCTTCGTGCCTCCGATTTACACCGGTGCGGCATTTGACTCCGGCGGAGTTGCGAGCGGTCCCATGACGACAACCTTCCTGCTTCCCTTTGCCGTCGGCGCATGCCAGGCTGTGGGCGGAAACATTCTCACCGACGCATTCGGTATCGTGGCGATGGTTGCGATGACGCCTCTGATTACGATTCAGTGCATCGGTCTGTACTCCGAGCTCAAGAGCAAGGCAAAGCACAGAAAGCTCGAAGAAGAAATCGCTCTGATCGAGGACTGTGTCCTTTACTACGATGAAGAAAAAGACGAGGTGGCTGTATGAAACCGGAACGGATCAAGATTCTTGCCGCAATTACCGAACGCGGCTGCGGACGTGAGCTTGTCACATGGATGAGCGCGCGCGGTCTCGGCTACCAGCTCCGCTTTGCCGGTCAGGGTACGGCGTCCTCGGAAATGATGGACATTCTCGGGCTCGGCTCAAGCGCAAAGGATATCGTCATCAGCATGGGCAAGCAGAGTGCCGTGGAAGCGGTTGCCAGTGCTTATATGGACAATATGAACTCTCTCCGACGCGGACGCGGGATCATGATGATGCTCTCCCCCGACGCTGTGGGAAATGTGGCGGCGACAATCCTCGCCATGCAGAATATTCAGGCACCGAAGGAAGGAAACGAACCGATGAAAAACGAACATCAATACAGTCTGGTGCTGATCGCGGTCAATCAGGGCTACACGGACGCTGTCATGCAGGCAGCACGTCAGGTCGGAGCAACCGGCGGCACCATCATCAAGGCACGTCTGGCGGCAGATGACGCGGCAGAGCAGTTCGGCGGCTTTAATCTCCAGACCGAAAAGGAAATCGTGGCAATTCTCGCAGCCGACACCATCAAGGAACAGATCATGAATGCGCTCAACAAGGAATTCGGTCTCAAAACCGACGCGCAGGGCATGGTGCTCTCCCTCCCCGTGGATAAGGCGTTCAAAATCTAACAGACAACACACAAGCGGACGGACTCCGGTATTCGGAATCTGCCCGCTTTTTTTCTGCGTATTATTTTGCGTTCTCCCGCAGTCTGGTTTCCAGCTCAGCAAACCGCGGATCGCTCCGGATGGGATCAAAGACGGAATCGTTCAGGTTTCCGAGATACTCCATCGCGTTGTTGTGTTCAGTCGGCGTGCGAACCTCGATGGCGTCATCCCCCGGACCCGGCAGTGCGAGAATGGAGGTATGCAGCTTCTCCGGCGGCACCTCGACCAATGTCTGCCCGACAAGACCTTCGCCGTATGCATCCGATGTCAGGATATGCTCCACCGCCGTCTCCAGCTCACCGAGTGCTTTTTCTCCGTCCCCGAGTCTGAGAAATCGGCAGGCGCGTTCGTAATACACCTCTCCGAGAAGCTCGCCGGTGAATCCGTAGTCGCCCTTCTCAAAGAAGGTTTCCGCGAACACAATGATTTTTCGGTACAGCTCAAGAGCATCTTCATCCGAATAGAATGGCTTTCCGTCTACGATGACATTCCGCGCTCCGCCGATCAGGTTTCGGATGTCGAACAGGAGCGCGTCAAACCTCCGGCAGATGGAGCTTCTGAAATCTTCAATCCACTCCACGCCTCGCAGCGTACTGCGGTAGCATTCTTCCCGCGTGTACACCTGAAACGGGATGGATTCCGCAAGCTGACGTGCTTTCTCCACGTCTCCGGTTCTTGTGTACAGTCCGCACAGGTTTCCAACCGCGTAGTTCCGCGAGCTTTCATCCTTTGCGTTTTCCAGCACCTTTTCGTACAGCGAAATGATCTCCGGAACCTGTTCGCTGTATGAGCCGACATAGTACAGGCAGTTCGCCAGCTCTTCCATGAGCACATAAGCGTCCGGGAATTCCCGCAGTCCCTCACGGCAGACCTCAGCCGCTTCTTCCTTCCGACCGGCGCAGGACAGTTTGTCTGCTTTTTCCCAGATTTCCTGTATTTTCGCATCCTTCCGCTCTACGTCGACGCCTAAAATCACATCCGTGCTGACGCGGAAAATATTCGCAAGCTGGGGCAGCTGCATGATATCCGGCAGTACACGGTCGGTCTCCCACTGTGAAATCGCAGACGGCGTCAGATGCAGGTATTCCGCAAGCTGTTCCTGCGTGATTTCCCGCTCACGCCGCAATTTTTTGATATTGGATCCGATTGACATGCAATCACCTCGGTTAAATAATTCAAAAGCGCTTTTGTTGGTTTTATTATAACAGATTCCGATGCACATGACAAGGGAGCGATTCAAAGGTACCGTTTTAGCCGCGCTAACATTTTCTTTGATCCGCTGAAAAAACGGCCGTCCGCATCGTTTCTGCAGATCAGCCGTTTTGTAGTTTACGCTTTTTTCTTTGACTTCATCGCCGTGAAGATCATCGCAAGACCGAGGATGCACTGCGCGGGATAGTACGTGAACAGGCACAGCTCGCCGGCGTATTCATCCATTTCGCTGAACCAGTCGAACACGAGCATCAGGTCGGAGAAATAGAACAGGAAGCATCCGATCACGATCAGGATATTCTGCACGCTCCGTTCCCGGATGAGGTTGGAGACAGCCTTGCCGAACATGAAGGAGATGATGACGCCGTAGATGCAGCAGATGATCTCGATCACGGAGTCACCGAAATTGAAAATCGGTACCAGCTCGAGCACGCCAATGGAGATGACGGAGAGAATCGCTCCGAAAAGTGCGTCCTGTCTGCCGAACCGGATCAGACAGCACAGCGCCGCGAAGTAGAACACATGCCCCAGTGCAAACAGTCCCGCGCCGGGGATGAAGGTGTAGTTGATGACAATGTCGCCGAGCATGCCGAGCAAGAACCCGACGGTCATGACAACAGGGTATTTCAGATTCGACGCTTTGTTCACGATGGCGTAGATCAGATTCACAACGCCGAGAAGGACGAACATTGAGCTTGCCGTACCCTTGCGCCACGTTCTGCCGTGCTCGTAGTACATGAAATCCCAGTACATCACAAGTCCGATGACGAGGATGTTGAGAAGGATGAAAATTATCTTTTTCTTGTCAGCCGTTTTCATTTCTTACCTCAGGAACATCTTGAGAAGTCTGCCGTAAACCGCGCGGTTGAAGGGCTGGTAGCGCATGGGAAGATCCATCCATGTCTTCTTATCGACGATGCTCTTGTGGTGGGAGAAAGTGTCGAAGCCGATCTTGCCGTGATATGCACCCATACCGCTTTCACCGACGCCGCCGAATCCCATTTCGCTGGTCGCAAGGTGGATCACGACGTCATTGATGCACCCGCCGCCGTAGGAACAGCGTGCGGTGATTGTCCGGATGTGACGCTTGTTTTCGGAGAATATATACAGCGCAAGCGGCTTGGGCATATCCGCGAGCATGGCGATTACGTCATTGAGCTTTTCGTAGGTGAGAATGGGCAGAACGGGGCCGAAAATTTCTTCCTGCATCACGGCGTCGTCCCATGTCACGTCAACCATCACGGTGGGCTCGATCTGCTGGGTTTCCCGGTTCGATCCGCCGCCGACAACAACTTTAGCGGGATCAATCAGTCCGAGCAGACGGTCGAAGTGCTTTTCGTTGATGATCTTGCCGTAGTCCGCGTTCGCAAGCGGTTTTTCGCCGTACTGCTTCTTCACCTGCGCGATGATTTCCTTCACCAGTGCGTCCTTCACGGAGCAGTGGCAGAGAATATAGTCCGGTGCAACACAGGTCTGACCGCAGTTGAGGTACTTGCCCCAGACGATGCGCTTTGCCGCGAGCTTGATTTTCGCCGTGGAATCCACGATGCAGGGGCTTTTGCCGCCGAGCTCGAGAACTGCGGGAGTCAGATGCTCCGCGGTGTGACGGAGAACTTCCCTGCCGACGTTCTGGCTGCCGGTGAAGAAGACGAAATCGAACTTTTCTTCGAGGAGGCTCGCATTTTCCGCACGTCCGCCGGTGACAACTGCGATATACTTTTCATCAAAGCATTCTGCGAGAATCTTTGCGATGATTCCGGAAGTCGCGGGAGAGTATGCGCTGGGCTTGACAACCGCAGTATTTCCGGCAGCAATCGCGTTCGCAAGAGGATCAATCGTCAAAAGGAAGGGGTAATTCCACGGACTCATAATCAGCGTGGTGCCGTAGGGTGAGGGCTTGACATAGCTGCGGGATGCGAACTGGGCAATCGGCGTGGGAACAGTGCGCTCGCCTGCGAAACGGCGGGTATGCTTAATCATGTAGGAAATCTCGGTCAGCACCAGCCCCGCCTCGCACATGAAGCCTTCGAATTCGCTCTTGCCAAGGTCCGCGGTCAGTGCGTCGGTGATTTCGGTTTCGTATTTTTTGACGGCAGCGTACAGCTTCTTCAGCATGGCAATCCGGAAATCCACGCTCAGCGTCGCGCCGGTTTTGAAATAATTCCGCTGTTTCTGAACGAGTGCGGAAATCTGTTCCTTTGTCATATGTTTCTCCCGTATGAATCATCAGAATATTGAAATATTATCATTTCTATATTATACCACAGCTGCATTGACCTGTCAACGGCGAATGAGACAAATCTTTCCAAAGCGCTTGATTTCCCCGGAAATGTATTGTATAATCAAAACAACAAATCATCAACCTGCGGGAGGTATGTATGGAATTCCGGAACAAAACCGCCATTGCATCCGGTGCGGCATCGGGAATGGGACTGCTGTTCTCCGAATGCTGGACACAAGCCGGCGGAAACGTCGTCATGTGTGACGTGAACGAAGATAAACTCAGCGAAAAAGTGGCTGAAATCAACGCCGCAGGAAACGGACGTGCCGTCGGTGTGCTCTGCGATGAGGAACACGATGCTCTGGCAACCAAGGCTCAGCCGAATGTGCACGATGTCAGAATCGTTTACGATCACTTCCATTCCGCGAAAATGAGTTAAATTCAACAAAAAAGTGCGCCGGAGATTGGCAGATTCACCAGTCTCCGGCGTTTGCTATTACTGTTCTTTCAGTTTCATCGCGTCTTTGATCATCCGATCAAGGGATTTTGCGTAGATTCTTTCAGACTGCTTGTAGACGGATGCGAAATTGTGCTGGCCGGCAAGCATCTGATTTCTCGGAATCTGCGCAAGATTGCCGATTCGCAGACAGTACATCCATGCGGGATCCAGAAGGTGTCCGTTGTGGATTATATCGATCATTTCCTTGGTTTCCTCATCGCGTGCGTACTTGCCCTTCAGAGCCACGTCGTAATACTGGGGAACCATGGACACACGGCTTTCGGAGGACAGTGCTTCCAGCGTTGCTGCCGCAATATCCGGAACGGAAGTGGTGATCGGAACGGCAAATACACCGATCTGGTCGTGCTGGAAGGTGTAATAGCCCTCCTGCTGTTCGTCATACTTGGGGTAGGGAATGATACCGTAGTCGCTTTCCATATCTCTCAGATACTCGGACTCGGTTGCGTAAATCCAGTTGTTGATAAACACAAAACGATCCTCGGAAAACGGAACCAGAAGGTCGGTCATCTCATTGTTGTCGGAAGTTTCAGTATAAATCCGCACACCTTCCGTGTTAAAGTTCAGTTCATAGATCATATCCAGAACCTTGGACATTTTTTCCTGATTCACCGTAATCTGCGGATAACCGTCATCGGTCATGCCCATCATGCCCAGCTCATAGGCGGAAGTATAAGCGTCCACGATGATGACATTGCTGGATCCGAGGCCGTAGAAATCGTCATGGTTCTTCTTGCCGTCGCCGTTGAGGTCGGTATATATATTTTCGATTGTGGACTTCATCACGTCATGGGTCCATCTGCCTTCAGAAACAGTGGTATAGGGATCTTCCAGCTTATAGTCCTCAATCAGCTGTTTGTTGAAATACATGGCAAATGAGTAGCGGATCAGGGACAGGGAGATATCGCCGGTTATGGTATAGAGTGCATCGCCGAGACGTGCCTTGTTCACATAGTCCTGCGTATAGTAGGGCTTGGATGGATCCACATAAGGCAGAGTGTTCAGATCCATGAAAATCCCCTGAATTGCTTCGGGAACCACAGAATACATACTGGAGGTAAACAGATCGTATTCATCCGTGCCCGCCAGTACCATTTCGCTCATTTTGCTCACATTACCGTGAGGATCGGCGCCGTCCCTGGTGTTGATGAGTGAGATCCCGAGACGTTCCTCCACAAGAAGTTCACGGTTATACACAGCATCGTTCACGACCTCGCCGATCAGCTCATCCACTGTGATTTCGTCATCAAACCGCAAGTGTGCACGGGAGTAGACATTCACTTCCGCATCATCAAAATTCAGATCATCCGGCAGTTCATCCAGATAGGGCGAGGTTTCTTCGACAGTTTCTACCGCAGCGGCAGCGGTAGCCGCAGTATCCGCCTGTGCGTCCGTATCGTCGGTCACAGTGCTTTCCGCACATCCGGCAAAATTCGCCGCCAGCATCAGAAGTGCCAGCAGAAGGGTGAGAGTTCTCTTTTTCATAACAATATTGTCTCCGTCAAATATTTATTCCATTTCCTTCACAGGAATATAGTTCATTTCCCCGTTTTCGTCCGTCACGGCTTCAAGGAAGGTCATGCTGCCGCCGTAGCCGCCGATGCCTTTGAAACCGGCGAAGAGGATCCGGTCATGCCAGATTGCCGCCTTCGGAACGGAGTGGCACGGGATGTACTTTTCCGCCGGTTCGCGCCAGTCGGTGAACGGTTTGTCGGAAATCCGGTATTCCCCGCGTCCGTGATGGCTGAAAATGAGGTAATATCTGCCGTCAAGCGCAAAATAATCGGAGCATTCCGGCTCGTTTCCGTCGGGCGCGGTGTAAATCATGCCGGTTTCGCACCAGTTGTCACCGTCTTCGGACACCAGATGCACGAGACATCCCTTTCGGGTTGCGGCTTCCGTGGTCGTGACGAACATGTGCATGGTGCCGTCCTCCGCCATGACAACCTTCGGGTCGCGGGCAGATGCACCGGTGTAAAGCTCGCTGAGCAGGAATTTGAAGTTCTTATCCTTCTTATAGTGGTAGCCGTCGTCGGACAGGGAGCGCATGATCGGAGCGGAAGAGCCGTCAGCCATCCGTACCGTGTAATAGAGCTGATGCACGCCGTTCACGCAGATCCACGAACCCGTGCAGATGGAACCTTCGGCAGGATCGTCGATTTCCACCGCCATCGGATGCACATCCCAGTGAACAAGGTCGGTCGTGGAAATATGCGCCCACTGATGTGCTCCTTTGCCCCATTTGCTGCCGTGGTGGTGGCGGTCCTTGAGGTACAGCACGTGGTACCGCTCGCCGTCGCAGTAGGGCATGCAGTCCCCGACGAACACGCCGTCCCCGGGATACCAGCCTTCCGCACCGGTGAAGCTGCCGCAGAACGCGGGCACTTCCTCATCCGCCGGAATCTCACCGACAGTCACGGGAGTCTGTTCCGTCAGCCTGCCGCCTTCAAACAGTGCATCCCCGAAGGGCCATTCCTCATCAAGCTGTTTGCCGTTCACTGCCAGCTCAATCCGGTAATCCCGCAGAGTCAGGCATGCGGTGTCGCCGGTTTTCGCATCCGCGCGGAGCGTCAGAGGTTTCTCAAACCGGGAGTACAGCGCGCTCACCGTGAGAATTCCGTCCGCAAATGCCGCTTCGAGTGTGGTTTTTCCGTCCGTTTCCACAGCAAAGCAGGTGCCGTCCTTCACCTGAAAGGTCAGAGTACAGTTATTCATCGCATGTTTCCTTTCCGTATGTTATATAATTAATATTGTTGATTTTCTTCGTACCGGATGCACGCCGTCAGCGTTTCCATGTCCGTGACGCATCCCGACGCCATCGCGGAAAACATCGCCGCACCGAACGCCGCTTCTTCCCTGTGCACCGGAACGCGGATTTCCATGCCGAAGACCTGCTCGAGCATCATCCGCAGGGCGGGATTTTTGCGTACCGCGTTGCCGGAGGTGATGAGTGTGCGGACATGCTCGTGGGGCATTTTTTCAAACATCCCGTACAGTTCCCGCGCCATGCCGTACAGCGTTCCCGCGATCATGGCTTCCGGCGTCAGGTTGTCCTCGGAAATGCCGCAGATCGAACCGCGCAGGGTGGGATCGTTCCGGGTTCCGCAGAAGGTTGTCCGCATGTCGAGGATCCGTCCGCTTTCGATTCCGCGGCGCGCGAGGGTATTCATCACATCGTACTGCTCGGACACCGCCATGCCGCACGCAGTCACATACGCACGGAAGAAGCGTTCCATCAGCGCATACGCACGTCCGCCGCAGAGAGCCGATCCGCTCAGAAGCCGTCTGCCTTCCATGAACGGACGGATTTCAATCGCGGAATCGGAATATGTACCGCCGCCGAGCATCGAAATCTGGCTTCCCGTGCCGAAATTCGCGAGAGCAGACTCCAGCGGATTGCGCACCGAACCCATGAAGCTCGCCTGATTGTCACCGATTGCCGCCGCCACAGGGATTCCCCGGAAGGTTCCGACGATTTCGCATCCATCTGTGACGTCGGGCAGAATCCGCGGGTCCATTCCGGCTTTTCCGACGGCATCTGTATCGAAGCGGTTTTCGTCCGTGCGGTACAGTCCGAAGCTCGCGGCATTGGAGCTGTGCGTCACGGGAGACTTGTTCCCGCAGAGGTGCATGACGACGTAATCCATGATCGTGCAGATTTTCACGGCGTCCGCGGGCACTTTTCCGTTCCGCTGTTCGTCAAAATGGGTAGCAAGTCCGTAACCCGGCGAGACAGTGTATCCGGTTTTCTCAAAGAGCAGCCGGCATGAGGAAGGATTCCCCTGTCCCGCGCGCTCGTCCTGCCATGTATAGAGAGGCGACACCGCGCATCCGTCCGCGTTCACGTACACAATCCCGTGCATCTGTCCGGTGATTCCGATGCATTTTACGCCCGGATACCGCCGCAGAAGCGATTC
>JAFUQY010000210.1 GCA_017472105.1 Clostridia bacterium
ATTCCCGTCAAGCCCGGACGTAACCTTGCCGTCGTTCTGGAAATCGCGGCGATGAACAACCGTCAGAACAAGATGGGCTACAACACTGCGGAAGAGCTGAACAAGAAGCTGATGCAGAGCATGGGTCTGGACGAAGAATAACATACCGGCATTCACAAAACATAAAAATTTTTCAATACCGTTCTCTTGCTCTTGCAAAGGGGACGGTATTGTGCTATAATGAGAAACGGAAAGCATATCCACAATTCAATAGGTTACAGAGTAGATTCTGAGGCGTCAAGTGCCGGCGGAACGGGGAGTTGTTCGTCGGACGAAAGCGCAAGCTGCGGTCTCAGTTTCGCATCCCGCTGTCATTCAAAGAGCGCATACTCTCATAAATGTTCAGGCGGAACGGGTGCTTTCCGTCTATTTTTTATGGGAGGTTTTGTTTATGCAGAACAAATACCGCATTCGTCTTGTGGTGAACGGTGCCATGCTGATCGCCCTGGAAATTGTACTGAACCGGTTCCTCTCCATCAACACAATGGGGCTCAAAATCGGATTCAGCTTCGTCCCGATCGTCATCGGTGCAGCACTGTACGGCCCGTATTTCGCGGCTGTCATCTACGGTCTTGCCGATCTTCTGGGCGCATGGCTCTTTCCCATCGGTCCGTATCATCCCGGCTTCACGGTCTGCGCGGCACTGATGGGCCTCATTTACGGCTTCTGCCTGTATCAGAAACCGGCGTCCGCTGAGAAAACCACGTTCGGCAGATTTGAGGGTCACGGAAAGATTCCGTATTTCCCGAATGTCGTGATTCCGCCGATTGTGAACAATCTCATCATCGGGCTGTGCATCAATACCTGTTGGGTCGCGATGCTGTACAGCAAAGAGACGTATTGGGGCTGGTTCACCTACCGGCTTGCCGAATACGCGGTTCTGGTGCCGCTTCAGCTCATCCTGATTCCGGTACTTCTAAGACTGTGCCGTGAGCTGAGAAAGATTGCGTTCCGATAAATCTATGATAACAACAACCGAAAGAAGGTGCGAGCGTTGACTTACGAAGAGGCGCTTCAATATATCCATTCCGTTACCTGGAAGGGCAGCCGTCCCGGACTTGAGCGGATTTCCGTTCTCTGCGAGCTTCTGGGACATCCCGAAAAACAGCTGAAATTCATCCATGTCGCCGGAACAAACGGCAAAGGCTCAACCTGCCGGATGCTCTCGTCGATTCTGGAAAAGGCAGGATACCGCGTGGGACTGTACACCTCGCCGTTCATCGAGCGGTTCAACGAGCGCATCATGCTGAACGGCTGCGACATTCCCGACGAGGATCTTGCACGCGATACCGAAACCGTGAAGCGGTACGCCGACACCATGGAGGACGCTCCCACGGAATTCGAGCTGATTACCGCGATTGCGTTCGTGTATTATGCGCGCGTCGGCTGTGATTTTGTCGTGCTCGAATGCGGTCTCGGCGGACGATTGGACTCCACCAATGTGATCGACACCTCCGTGCTCTCCGTCATCACCGGCATTGACATGGATCACACGGCAATTCTCGGCGATACGCCTGCCAAAATCGCGGCGGAAAAAGCGGGAATCATCAAGCCGGGCGTTCCCGTTCTCTTCGGTGAGGGCGTTCCGGAAGCCGAGGAAGTCATCCGGGCAGCCGCAGAAGCAAAAGGAAGTCCCTATACCCGCACCGATTTCACAAAAATCACCGATATCGCCACCGATCTGACGGGAACCTCGTTCAGATTCGGTGAGAAGCCCGTGAAAATCAACCTCCACGGCATCTATCAGACCCGCAACACCGCAACCGTCCTCACCGCAGTCGAAATCCTCCGTCAGTCCGGCGTGAAGATTCCTGATGATGCAGTGGATCTCGGACTCCTCGCGGCACAGTGGAAAGCGCGGTTTGAGATTCTGGCAGACAACCCGCTGGTGATCTACGATGGCGCGCACAATCCGCAGGGAATCGCGGGAGCTGTCGAGAACATCGCGCACTATCTCTCGCCGATGACCGCTGACGGAAAGGTGAATCTTCTCATGGGCGTCATGGCGGACAAGGATCACGAAAAGATGATCTCCATGCTCGCACCGTATGCCGCAAAGGTCTTCACCGTCATGCCTCCGAATGACCGCTCCCTTGCATCCACCGGCGTGGAGATGGAATTCGAGCAGTTCGGCACGGAAGCGGAGGCATTCGATGTCCTCGACGAAGGCGTGTTCGCCGCAGTGGAAGAAGCCGCACGGACAGCGAGACCTCTCGTTTGCCTCGGATCGCTCTACATGTACGCGGATGTCAAGAAAACCGTGCACGAATGTCTGAAGAGAAAGGCGGCAGAATGAGATTCATCCGTCCGACCGCCGTTCTGCTGAGTCTGCTCATGCTTTCGTCCTGTACGATTCTCGACAAGCTCGGCTTTGACACCTACGACTACATGAGCGAAACGGTGACCCAGACCCACGAAGCCGAAGGGGAAACCGCTCTCATGCTTTCGGATGTGCTGAACATCCTCGTCACCGATTCGCCGGAGCTTGTCACGTTCGAGCACATGGGCGACGCCATCAAGGCATACCGTGACGCAGTGCTCGACTACATGCTGGAAACCGGCTACTCCAAATACTCCGGCAACACCGCGCTCATGAGCGAAGCGGCGGAGAAGTACCCGGAGTACAGCATCACCCAGCTCATCCCCGAGCGCGAGTTTGAAGCGACCATGTACCGCTATTTCGGCGGAGACGTGATGATTACGCACAGTGACGGGAGCCGCTTCAAGTATCTCGAGAAGGTCAGTGCGTACGTGTCGGCCGTTCCCATGAGTGACAGCGGATACCGCGCGGAGATCACAGCTGTTTCCGAGACGGACAAAACCTACCGCGTGTGGTTCTTCGTGTCATCGGAAACCATCCGCTCCGACGATTATTTCGCGCTGATTATCAAGCGGGACGACGGCACCCTGTACATCAAGAAACTCCTGAAAGCCGCAGATGTGGAATAAAAAATCCCGGATTTTCTTCGTTTGATTTACGAAGAGTCCGGGATATTTTTTGTTTATCTGCGGAAGAGAACCGAGCAGGTCTTCGGATGGCGCCGGAGATAATACACGAGAATCGTGCCGAAGACGCCGCATGCGATGATCTCACCGAGCGCGACCGTCGCGATAAAATAGGGTAGCATATTCCACCCGCCGGCGCCCGAGAGAATCAGCACCACGGGAATGATGACCGCATTGGAAAGAATCGTGGGAACGGACGCAAGCATCGGCAGTCTGCGGATCAGCCATGCGAGAACTGCACCGACGAGGGTTGCGAGTGTGCCGAATAGGATGTCGTAAACCGTTCCGCCGAAGAGGATGTTGGAGAGCAGGCATCCGACCGTGACTCCGGGAATGGCGGCGGCAGTGAACACCGGAAGAACGCACAGCGCCTCGGAAATCCGAACCTGAACGGCACCGGATGCAAGTCCGAGCACGGCGGAGACAGCGGTCAGAGCGATGTAGAGTGCGGCAATCATACCGGCACGTGCGAGAAATTTGACGTTGTTTTTCATGGAGAATCCCTTTCTGGGACAAAAAAACTGCCGTACGAACCGATAGGCAGTCTGTCCGTAGTTTTGTTTTAGGTGAGGATGGTCACGAACTCACCGTTATTATGATGCTCAGGTATTATAGCACATCCGCGCGGATTTGTAAAGGGGTTTTAGATAGAAAAAGGGAAGAACCGGATGATCCTTCCCTTGAAATTCAGTTTTTCAGAGACTGCATGGGAGCCGGGATCCGTCCGCCGCGGGAGATGAACTTCTCGGAGGAACGGTCGGTGTGCAGTTTCATGATGGGACCGGAGCCGAACAGACCGCCGAATTCCAGCTCGTCGCCGTCCTTCTTTCCGATCGCGGGGATGACACGGACAGCGGTGGTCTTGGAGTTGACCATGCCGATTGCGGCTTCGTCTGCGATGATTGCGGAGATCGTGGACGCGGGAGTATCGCCGGGGATGACGATCATATCGAGCCCAACGGAGCAGACTGCGGTCATCGCTTCGAGCTTTTCGATGGACAAATCCCCCGATCTTGCCGCGTCGATCATGCCTGCATCTTCGGAAACCGGGATGAACGCGCCGGAGAGACCGCCGACATGGGAGGATGCCATCACGCCGCCTTTCTTGACCGCATCGTTCAAGAGAGCCAAAGCAGCCGTCGTGCCGTGTGCGCCGCAGATTTCGATGCCCATTTCTTCAATGATATGCGCGACGGAGTCACCGACTGCGGGAGTGGGCGCGAGGGAAAGGTCAACGATGCCGAAGGGAACGCCGAGTCTTTCGGATGCCGCCTTGCCGACGAGCTGACCCATACGGGTGATCTTGAACGCGGTCTTCTTGATGACGTCGGCAACCTCGGTCAGGTCACCATCGGGACACTTCGCGAGCGCACTTCTGACAGCACCGGGACCGGATACACCGACATTGATTTCACAGTCCGGTTCACCGACACCGTGGAATGCACCTGCCATGAACGGGTTGTCCTCGGGAGCGTTGCAGAACACGACGATTTTTGCCGCGCCCATGCAGTTTTTATCCGTGGTAAGCTCGGCCGCACGGCGGATCACATGCCCCATCATGCCGACGGCGTCCATATTGATTCCGGCTTTGGTGGAGCCGATGTTGACGGAGGAGCATACGTGATCGGTGACGGAAAGTGCCTCGGGAATGGACTCAATCAGAGCACGGTCGCCTGCGGAGAAGCCCTTCTGCACGAGCGCAGAGTAGCCGCCGACGAAGTTCACGCCGACTGTGCCGACCGCGCGTTCCAGAGTCTTTGCGTATTCCACGGGATTACCGCCGGAAACAGCCGCCATCATGGCGATGGGAGTCACGGAGAGCCGCTTGTTGATGATCGGAATGCCGTACATTCTCTCGATGGCTTCGCCGGTGGGAACCAGCTTTTCCGCGAGACGGCAGATTTTGTCGTAAATTTTATCGCAGGAACGGCGGATATCGCTGTCCGCACAGTCGAGCAGGGAAATGCCCATGGTGATGGTGCGGATGTCGAGATTTTCGTCGTCGATCATGCGGATGGTTTCCAGAATATCTTTTGTGTTCAGCATGGGAGTCTCCTGTCAGATGTGATGCATGGAGTTGAAGATGTCCTCGTGCATAACGTGAATCTTCATACCGATCTTTTCGCCGAGTGCATACAGACCGTCCTGAAGGCCTGTGAAGTCGGTGTTGATATCGGAAATATCGAGGAGCATAACCATGGTGAAGAGATCCTTCATAACGGACTGGGTCACGTCAAGGATGTTTGCGTTGTACTCAAAGCACACTGCGCTGACTTTGGCAAGAATGCCGACGGTGTCATAGCCGATTACGGTGACGACTGCTTTCATAAATACCTCATGAATCAATGAATTTGCATTATTATACCATGGATACCGTATAAAATCAACCGTACAGGCAAAAAAATACCGGAGCATGCTGGATACTCCGGTGATTTTTCACTTGATCCGGACTCAGTCGCCGCTCATATCCATGTAAAGCTCGTTGATCTGCTTTTCGATGGATTTGTTGACGGACTTTTCGACCTTTTTGTAGTCGGATGCGATGTTGGTGGTGTAGCTTTCGATCTTGCGTCTTACAAAGTAGGGAATATCCTTGAATACACTGCCGGAGAACTGGAAGGAGAAGTCGAAGTCACGGCCTTCCATGATGAGGTCAACCATTTCTGCGGTTTCCTTTTCAGCGGAGTACTTGCCCTTGAGCGCGGTGTCGTAGTATTCGGGATATACGGTCTTGTAGGTTTCGGCGGACATGACTTCGTACATGATGGAAACGAAGTCGAGCATGCCGTAGGAGGTCAGCGGGAGACCGAATACGGTGAACTTGTCATCCGCGGAGGTGTAGTACTTGTCCTGCTGTTCATCCCACTTGGGCCACGGGAGAATGGTGTATGCGTCTTCCATTTCGCGGAGCACATTGTATGCGGTGTAGAAACGGAGAGGAGCGAATACGAGGTTGCCGGAGTTGAAGTACTTTTCTTCGTCGTACTGCGTACCGTAGCGGTAGAAGCCTTCGGTGTTTTCATGCCAGCTTACGAGCTTTTCAACGATGGCAACGGTCTTTTCGGTCATGAACGCCATTTCAACGGCACCCTGTTCATTGATTTCAACGATGGGCTGGTTGAATGCGGAGAGCCATACATCCGGCGGGTTGGTGGGCTGGTAGCCGAAGCCGAATACGTCATTGACACCTGCCTTGCCGTCGCCGTCCTTGTCCTGATACATGGGAGTGGTGATTTCGATGAACTTGTCAACGGTCCATTCACCGGACTTTACAAGATCATACATGTCCTGCGTGGAGTAGGTGTATTCTTCCAGCAGGTTGATGTTTGCGAAATACGCGTAGGTGTAGGTCATGGAGGAGAGGGAAAGGTCGGAGCAGGCAGCGTACAGAGTGCCGTAAACGGTAGCCTGGTCGTTCGCGAGCTTGTTGTGCCACGGCTTTTCCAGATTTACATAGGGCGCATCGTTCCAGTCAAGGAGGGACTTGCCGGCGATCGGTGTTGCAGCGAGGTAGTTGTAGAAGCCGACAACGTGATAGTCATCGGTACCTGCGGTTACGAAGGTGTTGACATAGGACTGAGGGTCGGTGTCGGTGCCGCAGGTGATCTTGACGTCGAAGCGGTCTTCGATGCGGAGGTTACGGTTGTAGACTGCGTCGTTGCAGACGTCACCGGTCAGCTCATCCACTGCGATTTCGATGGTCTTGATAACGCGTCCGCTGTAACCGTCAGCGTTGGTCAGTACGCGGAATTCCTCGCCGTTGAAGGTCGTGTCGGGCAGATCGTCGGGAATCAGCTGACGCTTTTCATAGTCGGTCAGTTCTTCTTCCGCGACACCGGTTTCGTCACCGGAGGGAGTGGAAGCATCGGCGGTAGTGGAAGGTGTGGTTTCGCCGCCGTCCTGGGATTTTTCACTGCAAGATGCGAATGTGGGAGCGAGCATCATTGCACAGAGAATCAGAGCCAGAAGCCGTTTCATATTTGTGCATCCTTTCGAAATTGTGATAAAAATTATTATAACCTACTTAATAATATAGCATATAATTATACAAAAAGCAAGATGACAAATTAACTAAAACTTTAAAAAAACGCAATTCAGGCTTGATTTCGTTTGTTTGCCCAAAGAAACAGCATACAAACACAGCAATATGACGAAAGAGGAGGATCGGATTCCGGACGGGGAAGAAACACAATTCCGTGTGTACCGGATGCATTTACAGAATATTCCTGATATGATAAAATATGATGACTCAATTTTTATCAAGCAATGACAGTCTGAAAAGAGGTACGATTATGAAAAAATCAGCAAAGCTTCTTGCCATGCTTCTTGTTCTGTTCTGCCTGACCGTTCCGACAGCAGCGGAGGAGACAGCGGAAACCGGCACAGAAGCGGGCGAAGTTTCGTGGAATGTGTACGGGAACACCGAATGGTATTTCGAAGAATCCACGGGCATCCTGACCATCCGCGGCACGGGAGCGATTCCGGCAGCCGAAGAATCCGCGCATCCGTGGTATGAATGCCGCACTCAGGTGACGGAGATCGTGATCGAAGAGGGAATCACCGAAATTCCGACGGGCACCTTCGGTCAGGAATACACCGTGACGAAGATGTATCTGCCGTCCACGCTTACGTCCATCGACCACACGGATTTCCTGCACAGCACTACGCTGACGGATTTTGAAGCGGCTGAGGGCGGTTTCTACTACACCGTCGACGGCGTTCTGTTTTCCGATGACGGAACCACGGTCACGCTCGAATGCTATCCGTTCGGACGGCGCAGTCTCGGGGCGGTGGATTCCTATACGGTGCCGGACGGCGTGACCAATCTCGGTGTGCGCGCGTTCAACCGTTCGCTCATCAAAAATCTCGTGCTTCCCGACAGCCTCTGTGTTCTTGAGAAATATTCTCTCGCATGGATGGATCTGCTGGAATCCCTCGATCTGCCCGATATCCGCACCTACAACAACAATTTCTGGGAACTGAATGCCCTCAAAACGGTTACCGTACGCGACGGCAGTACCATGCTGACCGTGGAAGACAATGTCCTGTACACTTCCGATAAGGCGACAATGCTTCTCTATCCTCTGAGCGATGCGCGTACGTCGTTTACTGTTCCGGAGGGTGTTGCATCCATGCCTGGAGAAGCCATTGCACTCTCAAAGAATCTCACAGAACTCAATCTTCCGACCACGCTCCGGTACATCCGGAATCTGAGCGTCCATACAGGCTCCACCAGTCTGGCGGCAGTCAACGTGGACGAAAAGAACCAGTACTGGTGCAGTAAAAACGGCGTGCTTTTCAGCGAAGATATGACAACGCTGGAATTCTACCCGGTTTGGCACGCCAATACTTCCTTCACAATTCCGGATACTGTGACAACCGTTTCGTTTGCGGCGTTCTTTTCCGTCCGGAATCTGAAAACGCTGTACATCGGCGAAAACGTCACATCGTTCGAATACGGTGCGTTCGATGCTCTGGAGGCGATCTATTTCCCCGGAGACAGACCCGACTATCTGAGCACGATGTTTGACTGTGCCAACGCGAACCTCATGCTGTACTATCCCGAAGGAAACACCACATGGTCTGCCGCCGAAACCGTCTGCGAAACCGATTACAAAACCGCATCCTACGTTCCCGACAACAGCGTGGTCGACGGTGAAGGCAATGTGTGGTATCCGCTCGACAACATCCTCTGGCGGTTCGATGAAGAAGCGGAAACGCTGTATATCTCCGGGGACGGCAAGATTCCGGATTACAGCTACGCAAAATACCCGTGGTATGCATATTATGAGGGCATTCGTCATCTCGTAATCGGAGAGGGAATTACCGTCGTTCCGGACGAAATCGTTCCCGCAATCCGGGATTACACCCTTGAAACCGTATCCCTGCCTTCCACCCTGACTTCCGTTGACGTCTGGTCGTTCAAGTTCGCGGATACCCTGACCGGTTTCACAGTTGCGGGAGGAGGCGTGTATTATGCCGAAGACGGTGTTCTGTTCCTCTCGGACGGTGAGGACACTACCCTTGTCTGCTATCCCGCCGGAAAGGGAAATTCCTACACAATCCCCGAAGGCGTGACAAAAATCGGACAGTACTCCATCTGTGCCTACAATCTGGAAACGCTTGTCCTGCCGGAATCCCTGCTTGTGATCGACTACAACGCCATCCACAACAAAGCGGTCACAACCCTTCACATTCCCGCAGGTACAGAAGCGATCGGACAGTCTGCGTTTACCCGGATGGAGGCGCTGGAATCCATTACCGTGGATGAAAACAATGCCTATTACACAGCGCAGGACGGTATTCTTTACTCGAAGGATATGACAATCATCCACACATATCCGAGCGGCAAAACGGATGAAGAATTTTCCATTCCGGATGGCGTTGTCATGATGCCGGATACGCTGTACCGGACACAGAGGCATCTGAAAACACTGCATATTTCCGCAGCACTGAAAAGAATCGAAAATCTCAATATGTCCACTGACTCTGCATCGGTAACCACAATCACAACAGATGCGGACAACCCGAAGTTCAAGGCAGTTGACAATGTCCTTTATTCCAAAGACATGTCGCGCATCATTCATTATCCTTACGCCAAGACGGATGAAGTGTATCGGATTCCCGACAGCGTGGCTTCCATTGATGCTGCCGCCATGCTCTCTACGCGATACCTCACGGAACTTCATATCGGCAGAAACCTGTCCGAAGTGATACGCGCGTTCAATGCTCCCAACCTCACTGCCGTGTATTTCCCCGGTGATGTTCCGTCGTGGATGAATACCGCATTTACAAAAACTGCTTCCGCCGCGACCATGTACTATCCCGAAGGAAACCCCACATGGACGGACGGCACCATGACAATTGACGGTACCACCTACACCACGGCGGCATACACACCCGAGCCGGCTGATGTGGAATGGAATACATGGGAAAACGTACAGTGGTATCTCGATGCCGAAACCGGTGTGCTGACGATTGACGGGGAAGGCGCGATTCCCGACGTCAATGCCTCCGAGCACCCGTGGTACGATCAGATCGGCAGTATCGGAACGGTCATCATCGACTCCGGCATCACAGAAGTTCCTTCCACGATGCTCACATCCCAGTACAGCGGCGTCAGAACCCTGTATCTTGCAAACACCGTTGAGAAAATCGACTGCACATTCTTCCGGTACATGAACTACCTGAGCACGATCAATACCGAGTACGGCGGGAAATATTATTCCGTTGACAATGTGCTTTTCTCCGATGACGGCACGGATGTCACACTGGAAGCGTTTGTGCGAATGCTGACAATCAAGTCCTACACCGTTCCCGAAGGCGTTACGGCGATAGCGGATTATGCATTCACGAATACCTATATGACGTCCCTGACGCTTCCCGGAACGCTGACCACAATCGGCAGATATGCATTTGATCTGAGCGGTCTGTATAATGTCACAATTTCCGCATCCGTCACCTCTATTGACTATACGGCCTTCCAGCAATGCAGCAAACTTCTTACGATCAAAACCGCGGAAGACAATCCTGCCTATACCGCAGTCGACGGCGTGCTCTTCTCAAAGGACATGACCGTGCTGCATACCTATCCCGCAAACCGCGGATACACCTCCTACACCATTCCGGAAACAGTCACCCTCATGTCGGCAGGCGTGTTCTATAACAACCGCTATCTGACATCCCTGCACATTCCCTCGGGCGTAACCGGACTGATTGAATCCGGCTTTACCACATGCGGATGGTGTACCGGCATTACTGTGGATGAGAACAATCCCAGCTTCTGCGCCGTCGACGGTGTCCTGTTCAATAAGGACATGACCGAGATTCTGTACTATCCGTCCAAG
>JAFUQY010000211.1 GCA_017472105.1 Clostridia bacterium
CGCGGAATGCGTCATTGCAAGCGACTGCATCTATGCCGCAGAGTATGAAAACCGCGCCGTCTTCACCACACCGTTTATCAAAACGGAGGACAACAGGTTCCTGCATGAATTTGAAGAATACTACACCGTCTCCGGCGTGACGAATGCGGGTACCCTGATGCGGTATGAAATCCAAAAAGACGGCACCCTCGATGACGGAGAAGCCGTATTCACCGAAGGAGCCGACACCCGCGATCCCGCAGAATACCTCGAGGACATTCAGGCTTATGGGGATGCTGTGCGGGTCTACACCCTCGTTCCGTTTGATGACAGCGAGGATTCGCCGGATCGGGAATACTTCACCGGATTCTGGCGGCACTGGCGGACGTACATTGTGACAGCGGATGAAGTCGTGCAGGACTCCGACATGGTGACCGAGCGGCTGACACTCCGCAAAGCGTGGGAGTATTCCAGCATCGCTGACTGAGCGAATATGAACATACTCCACAAATCCGCATTGACAAACACGCCGGAATCTGGTAGAATGGAGCAAAGAATATTTCATGAAATGAGGTACTCATCATGTTCAACGGTCTTCATTCCTCTCCGGCGAATCTGTCCCGTCTGACGAACGCCGTATCCCGCTCCATTTCTCCCGAAAACTTCGACGGCGCAAAGGGCAAGGGCGGTATGGCTGTCCACGGTACCGGCGAAAACTGCGCACGCGAGCTCGGTCAGGGCTGGAAAATCTCGCCTTCCGTCCGCATTGAGCCGCACACCGTCTACACCATGGCGGATATCGAAGGCTCCGGCGCGATTCAGCACATCTGGCTCACACCCGCAGCCGCTCCGTCCCGTGCAATCATCCTGCGCATGTACTGGGATGACAGCGACGTTCCGGCCGTGGAATGCCCGCTCGGCGACTTCTTCTGCAATCCCTTCGCACCCGACGGATATGCACCGCTCTCTTCCCTCATGGTCTGCGTCAATCCGCGCAACGGTCTGAACAGCTACTGGGAAATGCCTTTCCGCAAGCATGCACGGATCACGATTGAGAACATCTCCGACGCCGCGTTCGTTCTCTATTATCAGATCGACTACGTTCTCACTGACGTTCCGGAGGACTGCGGCTACTTCCACGCCCAGTTCCGCCGCTCCAATCCGCTGAAATACATGGACGTTCACACCATCCTCGACGGCGCGTCGGGCAGAGGTACGTTCTGCGGCTGCTCCATGCTCTGGGGTGTCAACAACAACGGCTGGTGGGGCGAGGGTGAAATCAAGTTCTACATGGACGGCGACACCGACTTCCCGACCATCTGCGGCACCGGCACCGAGGACTATTTCTGCGGCGCGTACAACTTCGACGTCAACAAGAGCTACGAACGGTTCTCGACTCCCTATTCCGGCATGATTCCGCACGCTCCGGACGGTCTTTACAAGGCACAGCAGCGGTTCCAGCTTTACAGATGGCACGTTGCGGATCCGATTCACTTTGCGGAAAATCTGCGCGTCACCATTCAGGCGCTCGGCTGGCGTTCCGGCGGACGGTATCTGCCCCTTCAGGACGACATCGCATCCGTGGCATACTGGTATCAGGAAAAGCCCATCGAAAAACAGCCGGAACTCCCGGACCGAAACTTCCTCGAAATCATCTGACAACATAAAAAACTGCTGTACTGCGGGAAAAATCTCCTGCGGTCAGCAGTTTTCTTCATTTTGTATAATATATCAGCCGAGGGATTCCACG
>JAFUQY010000212.1 GCA_017472105.1 Clostridia bacterium
CCGGTGTCGGTCAGGTTGTCCTTTGCGGCTTCCGCTACGGCTACGATATCCGTCGCGAGCGTGTTGTTCACGAGCCCGTTGATCTGTCTTCCCGGGAATGTGGTCAGCTTCTTCGACGGCGGGAATGCGGAATGACGGGTGTAGAAGCGGCACGGAACTTTCATGAGCCATGCCGCCAGCTTGCCGGAGAACGCGGAATGCGTGTGTACGATGTCGGGCCTGAACTGCCGGATGATTTTCTTGATCTCCCGCATTGCCGCCATGTCGAAGCTCTTGTCACGGCCGTGCATGATTTCAATGACCGGGTAGTGCTCCGCTTCCACGAACGGAATCAGCTGGGAATCCTTCGGCAGAACCACGCGGATGTCGAATTTTGTGCGGTCGAAGTTGTGCAGGTAGTTCACCATGAGCCGACCTGCGCCGCCTACGTTTGTGTCCGATAAAATGTGAAGAACTTTAATCAATTTGGTTAACCTCCGTTTGCCTGACGGCAAGGTCGAAGTTGAGGCGATTGCCTTAATGACTGCGTTTGAGTTTCTGTAAAATGGCTTTCATCTCGTCACTGCGGAGAACTGTGGTGCAGAGCGCGTACACGATTACGCCGACGACGGTAGGAATGACGAACGACAGCAGTTTGCCCATACCTGCGACTGCCGGGACTTGCGCGGTGAAATACACGGCAGCTCCCATCACGGCGGCGGAGAGGACGGATTTTGCGAGATCCAGTGCGTCACTCCGGTCGGGTGAGACGAGTCCCTCACGCACGGCGAAGATGCCGTTGACTGCCATGTTCACAGCTGCCGCGAGAGCCGATACCAGCGCGATGCCGCCGATGCCGAGCCTGTCCCCGAAGAGGAGGATCACGGCGACGTTGAATCCCATGGAGATCACGGAGGAAATCATGGGCAGACGGGTCTTTTCCACGGCGAAGAAGGCTTTCGTCAGCACCTCACCGACGGCGGCGAAGATCATGCCGACTGCGTAATACCGCAGAGCTGTCGCCGTGATGGCGGTGTCGGATGCGTTGAACGCGCTTCTCTCGTAGATGAGGGAGACGAACGGCCCGGCGAGAACCATGACTCCGACCGCGATCGGTGCGATGATGAATGCAAGAACGCGGATCGAGGTGCGGGTCAGGCGGTCGCTTTCGTCACGGTTGCCTTCCGCGGCGGCGCGTGCGAAATACGGGAACAGGAGATTGGTCGCCACGAACGAGAACAGCCCCACGATGATGATGTACAGGCGGTTCGCGTAGCCGAGGGCATTGATGGCACGTCCCCCGTCGATCCCGGACGCAAGGCGCGTGTTGATGAGGGAGCAGACGGGTGTTGTCCACGTCGCAATGAGGATGGGGAGCGTGTTTTTCGCGGCGCGTGCGATCTCCGGTGTCCCGAGCGGTGCGGTCAGCCTGTACCGGAATCCACGCTTCACAACCGCTGGGACTTGTACGGCGGCCTGTGCGCACCATCCGATCAGCATGGAGACGGCAAGTCCGGTCACGCCGAAGGTGTCATTGAGGAACACGAGGTAGCCGACCATGATGAGGTTCGATACAAGGCTGATGACGGCAGGGATGTTGTATTCGCCCTCGGACTGGAGAAATCCCACGAACGAGAATGCCAGCCCGACGAAGATGACCATGGGGAACATGATCCGGGTGAGATACGACGCGAGGGATGCCGTTGTGCCTTCCAGTTCCGGTGCGATGAGGGAGACAAGTACGGGCGCGAAAATTGTGCCGATGACGGAGAGGGCTGCTGTGATGACGAGGATGAGATTGACGTACGACTGAGCGAATGCGAGCGCGTCTTTTTTGCCCTTCTTCACGGCGATGGAGTTGTACACCGGGATGAACGCGGACGTGACAACACCGCCCAGAACGAAGTCGAAGATGGTGACGGGCAGCTTGGACGCGGTTTCATAGGCGATGGCTGCCTCGGTTGTGCCGTACGCGGAGGCGATCATGCTGTCCCGCACCAGTCCCATGACTTTGGAGAGCAGGATGATTACGCCCATGAGCGCGGCGGATTTGGAGAGGGATTTTTTCATGGTTGAATACCGGTGTCAGACTACCTGGAAGGTGTAGAATTTCAGGTAGAACGTTTCCGGAACGGTGCGCAGAATCGGATGGTCAGGGGACTGCGCGCGGACTTCGATCTGGCGGAGCGTTACCCCGGCGTCGTGTGCGGCTTCGTCGAGCATTTTCTGGAACAGCTCGTCCTTCATGAAGTGGGAGCAGGAGCATGTCGCGAGATAACCGCCGCGGGGCAGACAGCGCATGGCACGCATGTTGATGTCCTTGTAGCCGCGGAAGGCATCCTTGACGGTGTCGCCGGATTTCGTGAACGCGGGCGGATCGAGGATGATGAAGTCGTAGTCGCGGCGCTTTTCGTTCACCATGTCGGTGAGGAGCTTGAAAACGTCGGCGTTCACGAAGTCCATTTTGTCCGTGAGTCCGTTGAGGGCGGCATTTTTCCTCGTCTGCTCGATGGCGAGCGCGGAGATATCCACGGCAGTGACGTGCTCGGCTCCTCCTGCGGCACAGTTCAGGGCAAATGCACCCGTGTGTGTGAAGCAGTCCAGTACCCGGCGTCCTTTAGCGAGCTTTGCGGCGGCGAGTCGGTTGTACTTCTGATCGAGGAAGAAGCCGGTTTTCTGACCGTTGATGAAATCCACATCGTAGCGGATGCCGTTTTCGGTGATGATGACATGACCGTCGGCGGGCTTTTCCGGGAAGTTTTCAGCCTTCCAGTAGCCGGTGAAGGTCTCCATGCCCTCGAGGGTGCGGATGTTCACGTCGTTGCGCTCATAAACCGCACGGACATTGACGCCGTATTCGGGCAGGAGTTCGCAGAGCTGGGTGAGGAGCATGTCCTTGATCTTCTCCGTGCCGAGCGAGAGGGTCTGCACCGAGAGAACGTCCTCGAAGAGATCGACCGTGAGTCCGGGAAACTGATCCGCTTCGCCGAAGATGAGACGGCTTGCACGAAAATCGTCGCCCATGACGGTTTTGCGGTAATCGAGCGCGTATTTCAGCCGGCGGCGGTAGAATTCTTCGTCAAACTTGTCGTTCGCATTGGTCGAGATGAGCCGGACGCGGATTTTGGAGTGGGAGTTGTAGTACCCGGTTCCGATGAACTTTGCCTTGCCGCCGTTTCTCGGCTCGGTGAAGACATGCGCCAGCTCACCGTCTGCGGGATTGTCCGCTGTACGCACGACTTCGCCTTCGAAGACCCACGGATGCCCGGAGCGTGCGTGACGCTCACCCTTTTCGGTGATGAAAACAGTAGGAAGAGATAACATAGTATTTCCTTTTGGATAGAAAGGTTAATCCGGCATATTCAAAAATGAGGTATGCCGGATTTTCGTCGGATTCGGTTGGATGGGAGGCTAAGGATAAAGAATTACGGGAAATGCGGTTCGGCTGAAATTTCGACCGATCAATCGTCTGTATGCCGGTTGTCGGGTGAAATTTCTGCAAATTTCCCGCTTTAGTTCAGTTTAGCCAGAGCCGCCTTAATGGATTCGAGCTTTTCCTTGTACTTTTCCAGCTTTGCACGTTCGCCTTCAACGACTGCGGCGGGAGCACGGCTGACGAAGCCTTCGTTTGCGAGCTTGCCTTCCGCACGCTTGATTTCGCCTTCGACGGTCTTCAGTTCGCTGTCAAGTCTCTTGCGTTCCGCTTCGAAGTCAACCATATCCGCCAGCGGGATGTAAACAACGGCGGCGTCGGTGATGATGCGGACTGCGGTGTCGTCGGTGAAGGAGTCAACGATGGAAACCGCGGATGCGGACGCGAGCTTTTCGAAGAATGCTTCACTGCCTGCGAACGCGTCGGTGTACTTGGTTTCGATGTAAACGTGTGCCTTGCGGGAGGGAACAACGCCCATTTCGGAACGGCGGATACGGATAGCGCGGATTGCATCGATGACCTTTGCCATGTCAGCGGATTCAGCCGCAAAGGTGAGGGCTTCGGTGAATTCCGGGTAATCCTTAATCATAATGGAGCCGTTTTCACCGGGAAGACCCTGATAGATTTCTTCGGTGATGAAGGGCATGAAGGGATGGAGCAGCTTGAGGGTTTCGCGGAGGACGTATGCGAGAACGTTCTGAGCGCATTCACCGCGTTCGCCGCCGGCGGATACGGAGGGCTTGGACAGCTCAATGTACCAGTCGCAGTAGATATCCCAGATGAAGTCGTAAATGGAGGACAGAGCCACGCCGATTTCGTACTTGTCGAGGTTTGCAGTAACGTTCTGAACGGTTTCTTCGAACTTGGTGAGGATCCACTTGTCTTCCGGTGCGAGCTTGTCGGCATCAGGCAGCTTGATTTCGTCGATGGTGAGGTTCATCATGACGAAACGTGCCGCGTTCCACAGCTTGTTTGCAAAGTTGCGGGCCGCTTCAATGCGTTCGTCGGAGAAGCGCATGTCGTTTCCGGGGCTGTTGCCGGTCGCGAGAGCGAATCTGAGCGCATCAGCACCGTACTTTTCGATGATTTCGAGCGGGTCGATGCCTTTACCTGTGCAAAGTCACGGACACGCTTC
>JAFUQY010000213.1 GCA_017472105.1 Clostridia bacterium
AGGTGAACTCGTGGATGCCCTGATCCATGTAGATGCACATGTCGTCGCGCGTTCCGTAGTGATCGGCGAAGATCGCACCGCGGAGCACGGTCAGGCGCAGTTCATTTCCCTCAGCGGAAAAGCTGTATTTCGAATCGTTGACGACTGCGAGACCACTGTTTTCGTCCGTCAGCGTTACCCATGACTGGCAGGTCTGCTCGCTGCCGTCGGTGGGACGCGCGATTTTACCGAACGGGATTTCACATGCACATGCGGCGTTTCCGACGTTCACGGGCAGAGCGAATTTCAGCATGCGGTGCTTTTCGTGGAAGTCGATGCGGCAGTTCACGGTGATCTTCGCCGAACCCGCCGTGATGCGGTAGTCGCGGATGACGGTGGAGTTTTCGCCCTTGGTGACACAGCGCATGGCTGCTCTCAGGGGACCGGTTTCAAGCAGTCTGCACGAGCCTTCCGTGAAGGTTTCGGCAAGTTTCCGGAATTCCGTGATGCCGTGCGACCATGTGTCGGAGTCGGTTTCGTCCATGAGAATCGTGCGGGACGGTGCGCTCATGAGCTGTCTGCCGGTGGATTTGTCTGTGATGCCGGTCAGCTCGCCGGTTTCCGGAGCAAAGTCCAGACGCACACATTCGTTCTCGATCGAAGTTTCGGTGCAGGTGAAGGGATTGTCGTATTCCTCCGCATCTCCTTCGAAATACATCCGGTAAACGTGGTATCCGAGTGCGGGAAGTTCGGCGATGAATCCGGTTTCCCACTTGTCGTCGCGTCCGTTGGTCTTGGATGCGCGGATTTTCTGGATTTTCACGGGAGCGCCGGTGCTGTCGGTCATCCGTCTCGGGATATCGCGGATCGGAACGAACAGCTTCGACGCGTGCGGATGGGGATTGAAGACAACGACGGGCGTGCCGATTCCCTCCGCGTTCCATGCCGCACCCCATCCGCGCTTGGCGGCACGGGAATCGCAGTCACCGATGGTGTCGATGTTCCACGAAATCTGCTGAAGCGCGAAGTTGGTGTTCCGGTCGGCGATGGACTGGGTTTCACCGTGCTGGATCGCCGCGTCGTCGTAGGCTTCACGGATACTGCATCCGCCGAGAATGTCGTGGAACTGGTTGAACAGGGTATTCTTCCAGCCGCGCTCCAGTTCCGCCGACGGGTATGGCGTTCCCATGAGCTTATTCGAGAGAACCGCGTATTTTTCTGCCGCGATGAGGGCGTTTTCGCTCCTGCGGTTGTTCTGCTTAATCATGGAGCATGCGCTGTAACAGCCCTTCGCGTGGAATTGCAGGTCACCCTTCACGGTATGCGCGGGCGTGACTTCGTCAAAATATTCTTCCGCCGTGGAGTAGACATATGTCTCGTCCAGCTCACGGTGCATCCGGTCGAGCAGTTCAAATGTCGCGCCGCCGCCGTGGTTTCCGACACCGTAGAACGCCATCATGGCGTGTTCCGATGCCATATCCTTCACGCGCGCAAAGCAGTCGAAGCTGCCGGAATCGATGTTGTAGCGGATCGGGATGCGGTAGGTCGGAATCTGCGTGCCGTCGGGACCTTCCCACAGGAACAGGCTGTCGGGAACGTCGGGCTTTTCGTGAGGACCGGGCCGCATGAAAACATAGCCTTCCATTCCGCTCTGTCTGAGAATCATGGGAAGCGAGCCGTTGTGTCCGAACGAGTCGACGTTGTAGCCGATCTTCGCCGTTTTGCCGAGATGATCGCGGAAGAACCGCTGGGATACGAGCGCATGCCGGGTAAACGATTCGCCGGACGGGATGTTGCAGTCGGGCTGAATGTACCAGCCGCCGGTGATGCTCCATCTTCCCTCCTCGACGCGCTGACGGATTTCCTCGAACATGTCGGGATCACTATCGCGCACCCATTCGTAATATGCGGCGCAGGCGGAGGTAAACTTGAAATCCGGGAATTCCTTCATGCGGTCGAGCGCGGAGCGGAAGGTTGCCTTCACTTCCATGTAGCCTTCGTGCCACTGCCAGAGCCATACCGGGTCGAGATGGGCATTGCCGATGAGATGTGTTTTCATATGCTGCTCCTTGTTCTTATGTTTCACGATGTTGTAGTTCTTGTCAATATTATAGCAAATCGCGCGGAATTGTCAAGTGGATTTTGCTCAGTTTGTCCATCTCTGCAAAAAACATGTCTCCCGCACTTGATTCACGTGATGGAGTGTGATATAATGGGAGGAAATCTATTCCTCGGAGTTCGATATGAATCATAAAAACAAGGCGCGGCTGATGCTGATTCTGTCGATGGCAGTGTTCGGCACGCTCGGCCCGTTTGTGCGCAATATATCCGTCGCCTCCGCAGAGCTTGCCCTGTACCGCGCGATTCTTGCGGCTTTGCTCATCGGACTGTTCCTGCTCATCACCGGTCAGAAAATTCCCTTCCGGCAGATCCGGCGTTCCATCCCGCTTCTGGTGCTGTCCGGAGTTGCGATGGGTGTGAACTGGATCCTGCTGTTTGAGGCGTACAAATACACCACCGTTTCCGCCGCGACCCTGAGCTACTACTTCGCACCCGTAATTGTGACGGCGGTCTGCCCGATTCTGTTCCGCGAAAAGCTGACGGCGAAGCAGATTGTATGCTTCATCCTGTCAACCGTCGGCATCGTGCTCATCACCGGCACGGTCAGTCTCAGCTCGGGCGGCACGGATCTGATCGGCATCCTGTTCGGTCTGGGTGCGGCGGTGTTTTATGCATCGGTCGTGCTCATCAACAAATTCATCCGCGACGCCGACGGGATTCACAGGACGTTCCTGCAATTTCTCGCGGCGATTGTGACGCTGATTCCGTACGTGGCACTGACCGGCGGCGTGACGCTTGGCAGCATGGAAGGAAGTGGCTGGATCTGTCTGCTCATCGTCGGACTGGTGCACACGGGCGTCACCTACTGCATGTATTTCTCGTCCCTCAGGGAACTTCCCGGTCAGGAGGCGGCAATTCTCAGCTACATTGACCCGCTGACCGCGGTGGTGATCTCCGTGACGGTGCTTGGCGAGAGCATGACCGTATGGCAGATCATCGGCGGCATGCTGATTCTAGGTTTTACCCTGTGGAACGAGCTTCCCGCGAAAAAGAAATAAAGAAAGGCACATCCTTCGAAAATGATCGGAG
>JAFUQY010000214.1 GCA_017472105.1 Clostridia bacterium
CCGATGTGGGCGAACGACGCGGCGAGCTTGGCGAGAACGTAATCGAAGAACGCGGGATCGGCGTTGTTGCCGAAGCCGCTCATGGTGTGGACAAAATCAGTCATGCCGGGCATGATCTGATGGAGAACGATGTCGATGCCGCTCATGTGCTGACCGTCGAGGGAACGGAAATAGTGACCGGCACTGCATCCGAGACGTGCGTGCGCGTTCATGTCCTCGATGATGTGGCCGATGTACTGAACGCCGTGCGCTTCGCACCAGTCGCCGAGCTGACGGGTGAAGCAGTTGCGGTAGAGCTTGGTCACTGCGTCCATGTAGGCGTGGCGGAGGATTTCGGTGTTTTCACCGAGACCGAACCACAGTGCAGGCAGATAAGCAGATACGTCAAAGCCGACGGATTCGGACATCATGCCGATAATGCGGTCGTTCCACGGGAGGGCGAGACCGGGCATACCGACGCGGCGGTTGTACATTCCGTAATCGTTGGAATGCGAACCGTACCAGTCATTGCCGAGCGAGGGTTCGTCCGAGAAGAACCCGGCGATGGTGTTTCCGAAATATTTCGCGTAGTGTGCCCAGTGCGCTTCGTACACCGCGTCGATCAGCACGCGCACGGATTCCTCGCGGAGCATATCAATGTAGTCGGTCTGACGGGTACCCTTGCGAGATTTATAGAGGAAGAAGACACGCCAGCATCCTTCGGGGACGGAGAACTGTACGAAATTGCCGGACACGCCGTCGGTCAGGCGGATCGGTTCGGGGCGGCAGTCCTCGAGAATTTCGGATTCGGATGCGGGAACGCGCGGATACGCGTAGACATCGAGGAGGATGTGGTCGGGATTTCCCGCATCGGCGGTCAGGAGCGCGTCGGTGAGAGGCCCCATCACGTCCACATGGCGTTCAACGAGCTGCCATTTGCGGAGTTCGGGGTGATTCTTGATCTGTCCGACCGCATGACCGGTGGGGAAGTGGTCGTCGTCGAGAATCCAGACCTTCATGCCGCGCTTTTCGGATTCGGCAAGAATGATGTCCATGTCGCGCCACCAGCCGTCGCCGCAGAAATCGCGGTGCGGGCGGGATTCCACGCAGAGTGCGCGGCATCCGCTCTGATAGATGCGTTCGACTTCCTCGGGGATGGTGTCGGTGTGGTCGCCGTGCTGCCAGTAGAAGGGAAGCATATAGTTGGCTTCGGTACCGGACAGGACGTCGGAGAGACGGTTGTACATAGGAATACCTCCGGGTGAGAGAAAATTAATTTAATCCAGTAAATCCTGATAATTTTTAAGAATTCTGTCGAAACCCTTGAGCGTTGCCTTTTCAAAACTTTTCAGTTTGGACTGCGCGTTTTCGCAGGAGGTCGCGTCGGCAAGAATACCGCGGATCGTGTCGATCGGGGTGCTGAGGCTCTGACCATAGATGTAGGAATAATCGAGATATACGCCGCTGACGATCAGGTCGAGCATCTGGGAGGTTTCGCTGTCGCGGGAATATTTCGCCTTGATTGCGGTTTCAAAGTAAGCGGGCGTTACGAGACGGTAGGATTCCGCGCTCATTGCTTCGAGATACGCGGCGGTAACTTCCGTATTCTGCGCGGTGACGGGGATCGTGAAGGCGGAGCTGCCGTCGTGGATATAGGAGGTGTAGTTCTCCTGCGCTTCGTTCAGCTTCGGCATGGGGATGATCCCGAAGTCGTCGTTCATGTCGCGCAGATAGTCGATACCGGAGAGCATCCACGTCGTGAAGACCGTTTCGTGGTTCTTCATGGTGTCCATGATCTGGTCGTTGTTGTTGGGCGTACGCAGGGTATTGTTATTTTCGAACAACAGCTTGTGCATTTTTTCGGTGAATTCGACCATCCGGTCGCTGGTACCGTTGTAAATATAGGTGCCGTCGTCCGTTTTTTCAAGATAATCAATCTTGGCCGCTCCGAAGAAGGAGTCCGCACCGAGGGTCTTGGTGTCGGTGAAGAAATGTCCGAACGTGTCTCCTTCGTTGGCAATGCCGTCCCCGTTGGTGTCGGTGTAGATCGGTTCACAGAGGGCGGCCATTTTGTCGAGCGTCCATTCCCCTTCATTGACGATGTCATACAGGTTTTCCGTGCCGTTGTAGTATTCGTTGTACAGCGTTTTGTTGAAGAACATCGAGAACGTGCCGGAAATCATGGTCTGGCTGAGTTCGCCCATGAGGACGTAGTTGTTCCCGTTCAGGTTGGTGGTTTCAAGGAATGCCTGATTGTACCACGGAGCCGCGAAATCGAGATACGGAAGCGTGTTCAGCGGGAGAAACATATTGTCAACGACAAGCGGCATGGTGTTGTACATGGCGTTGCCGATCAGATCATAGTCATCGGAGCCTGCCGTAACGGATGCGCGGATGGTGTTTCCCGCACCGCTGTGACGGGACAGTGTGTTGTCAAGAATGAGGTTCATTTTGACATTCAGACGTTCCTGAACGGCGAGATTCCGGGTGAACACGGCATCGTTGACCACGTCGCCGGTCATTTCTTCCGCGCTGAATTCCATCAGCGTATCCTTGTCGCCGCCGCGGGAGAAGACACGGACCTCCGTACCGCCGAAATCCATGGTTTCGGGAAGGGAGTCTTTCACTTCGGAACGTCCGTTGCCCTTCGGTTCTTCGGGGATTTCCACGGGTTCTTCGGCAGTGTTTGCGGAAATCTGTCCGGCGGTGTCGGCGGAAGCGGTTTCTTCGTTGGTTCCTCCGCTGCTGCACGATACAAGTCCGGCGGCAAGAAGTCCGGCAAGGAGGATGGTGAGAATGCGTTTGGTGTGGTTCATGGGATTGATTCCTTTGCTGAAACGATAAGTATTTATGAGTATATACCATATTAACATATTTTTTGATTCGTGTCAATTTTCTGCCTGAAAGTTTTTCCGCAGCGGGAAAGATTCCTGACTTTTTTGCGCTGAAGCATTGATAAACCCGTGAATTTACGCTATAATATTCCATAAGAATCAACATCAACCGGAGACGTACCCATGAAATCGCCCAAAACCGTATTCGTGTGCAGCGAATGCGACTACCAGAGTTCCAAATGGCTCGGCAAATGCCCTCAGTGCAATGCGTGGAATACCTTCGTTGAGGAAACCTACGCCGCACCCGCGAAATCCTTGGCCATATCCAATTCCCCGACCCGTGCCGCAGCCGCAATGTCCGAACACAGCCGCGCGGTGAAGTTCCGGGAATTCGATATCCCCGAGTATCTCCGCCACAGCACCGGCATCGGCGAGCTCGACCGCGTTCTCGGCGGCGGACTGGTCGAAGGTTCCGTCATTCTTCTGGCGGGCGAACCGGGCATCGGCAAATCCACGCTTCTCATGCAGCTCTGCGGACAGATCGGCACTTCCTGCA
>JAFUQY010000024.1 GCA_017472105.1 Clostridia bacterium
GGGTCTCTCCTCGGCAGGATGGCGGATCGCTTTTACTGTAACCTGCTGTCTTTGGTTCAACAACGATATGTATTATACTACGGTTTTGCTTATTTGTCAATAGGTTTTTGAAAAGTTTTTCAAATATTTTTTGCTTGGATTTTTGTGATTTTTTAGGTAGAAAAGCTCCGCTTTTCAATTTAATTTTATGCCCTACGCAGGCGGCGCGGCGGGATTTGAGGTGTGGCGGGTTCTCTCATTATGCGATATGCATTGCCTATTTCACCATCACCTTCCCGCAGTGGTAGCAGGTTTCTCTTTCGGCTTTGTTGATTTCGCCGCAGTAGGGGCAGACGAAGAGGACGTCGAACATACCTTCGGTTTTCACGCCGCAGCGCATGGGGTATTTCATGCCGCGGAGGTAGATGACGGTGTCGCCGGTTTTATAGGGAGCCTGACTGAGGAATTTATTTTCGGGAAAGCTCTCTGCCACTCCGTCTTCGGTTCTGACGCCCTTATGCTCCATGCCTTCGTCCCAGAGTTCGAACCGGAACGGCTCCTCTTCCCCGCGGTCGATGATGAGATCGACGATGAGGCGGGTGCGGAGGTTGGTGGATGCCTGCAATTTGACGCGCTTGGCACGTTTGGGGATGATTTCAATGATCTCCCCCATCCACGACGGCTTGAAGATGAGATGGAGTCTGAAGATGAGGCAGGACATGGCGTAGGCGATGAGGAACACCATGAATCTGGCGCCGCCGACGTTTCTCACATCACCGAAGTCGTACAGGAAGCAGAACACGCCTGCGGCTATGGCGAGAATACCGGTTCCGGCAAGGCGCAGGGCGATATTCTTCCGGTACTGGCTGACGAACTCACGCGGGAGGGTGCTCAGGTCGGGTTTACGCATGGCTCTCTCCTTTTATTTCTGATTTTTCACCTTATCCCAGTACGCGCCGGCGGCGGATTCGGTTTTGTTTTCACCGAAGGTATAGTAATGCCGGTCGGCAAGGTCGTCGGGAAGGTACTGCTGGCTGACCCAGTGATTCGGGCAGTCGTGCGGGTATTTGTAACCCTTGAACTGCGGCGAGCGGAGGTGCGTGGGGATTTCGGTACCGCGTCCGGCTTTGATATCGGCTTCGGCTTTGGCGTAGGCTTCGTAGGCGGAGTTGGATTTCGGCGAGGTTGCCAGCATCACTGCCGCGTGGACGAGCGGAATTCTCGCTTCCGGCAGACCGAGCTCCCTTGCGGAATCGACGCACGCCTTGACGATGACGGGCGCCATGGGGTATGCGAGTCCGACGTCTTCACTGGCGATGACCATGAGCCGGCGGCACGGGGAGATTAGGTCACCTCCTTCAAGGAGCCGTGCGAGATAGAACACCGCCGCATCGGGATCGGAGCCGCGTATGGATTTCTGAAGCCCGGAGAGCAGATCGTAGTGCACGTCCCCGTCGCGGTCGAAATTTCCCTGCGAAACGGACGGTGTGAGGTCGGAAATGAGGCTTTCATCGACGACGCGTCCGCCGTTTTCATCGGTATCTGCGGCGTTGACGGCGACTTCGAGCATGGTCAGCCCCCGTCTCACATCCCCTGCGGCTGCATTTGCGAGATCGTGGAACGCCGCGTCGGTTACGGTAACGTCGGGAAATTCCCGCTCAGTGACCGTGCGGATGCGTTTCTCGATGGCGGCGGGATCGACGTGTTTGAACTCGAAAACCGAGCATCTTGAGAGGAGCGCGTCATATATATAATAGTAGGGATTTTCCGTCGTGGAGGCGATGAGGGTGATTCTGCCGTCCTCGAGGTATTCCAGAAGCGACTGCTGCTGTTTTTTGTTGAAATACTGGATTTCGTCGAGGTAGAGGAGCACGCCGTTCTGACCCATGATGCCCTCGGTGTCCTTTGCGACGTCGCGGATATCCTGTAAGGACGCCGTGGTTGCGTTGAGTCTGTGCAGAGTCTTGCCGCACTGGGATGCAATGATGGAAGCGGCGGTGGTTTTTCCGCATCCGGGCGGACCGAAGAAGATCATCGACGGAATCACGCCCCGGCTGACCATGCGGCGGAGGATGCCGTTCTGCCCGAAGAGGTGGGTCTGACCGGCGATGTCGTCGAAGGTGCGGGGTCTGGCGCGGTCTGCGAGCGGAGATAACTGAGACATGGGATGCCCTTTCGTTGTGGTTGATGGAATTTCAGATGGAGGAATCGGATGGATTTTTGCGGATATACGGTAACGGCGGGCGGGAACATGACCCTGACACTGCCGTGCTTTTTCGGTGAGGAGGATGCCTGCCGGATGAACCGGTTCTACGATGCAGCGATGGCGGAACTGTACCGGTACGGGATGACGCTGACGGAAAACGAGCGCCGCGCGGGATTCTTCTGCCGGTTTGCAGCCGATGAGGACGACGGGATTGTGACCGTGCGGCTGGAGCTGACCTACCGCAGACCGGGTGCGCCGTCGGTGAGAAAAACGGTTGTGCATCGCTGGCGGGACGGGTTTCTTCTGCGGGAGAGAAAGTCCCCTGTATAATATTGTAGTAAAAATATACGCTTTTGTCAAGGCATCCGCTCAGATTGCACCAAAATCCCCTTGCTTTTTTCGCCGGGATATCGTATAATTATTAAAAATACAACCCCGGAGGTTCAAAAATGAGCAGAATCCAACTCGTGAACATCAAACAGGGTACCAAATCCGTGCCGCGGTTCTCGCAGGGCAACACCCTCCCGCTGGTACAGCGTCCGTTCGGCATGGCGGCATTTGCTCCGCAGACCGAGCGCAACGGAAGCTGGTATTACCATCCCGAATCCCACAGCATCGAGGGCATCCGTCTGACCCACCAGCCCAGCCCGTGGATCAACGACTACGGAACCTTCCTCATGACCCCGCAGAACGACATCATTGCAAACAATCACGGCTCCGCATGGGGCGGCCATCGTCCGAAGGATGACGTCATGACGCCCTCTTACGTGAAGATCAACTTCCTGCGCTCCATGTGCGATTTCGAGGTCACTCCCACCGAGCGCGGCGCCGTCTGCCGTCTGAATTTCCGCACCGACCGCAGATCCTGCCTGTCGATTCTCCCGCTGATGGGCGACTACGAATACACCGTTGTGCCGGAGAAGAACGAGATCATCGGCTCGACCACCGGTCACTCGGGCGACGTCGCGAAGGATTTTAAGATGTACTTCGTGCTCCGCTTCCCCGAAGGTGCGGTCGACTTTGACGCGGTACAGCCCGAAAAGAACGGCACGCGCGAGGGTTACATCCACATTTTCCTCCGCAGTCAGCAGGTCGAGTACGCCATCGGCACGTCCTACATCTCACCCGAGCTTGCCGAGCTGGTGATTGAGAGAGAAATCGGCGGCCGCAGCTTTGACGAAGTGCTCTGCGAAAACAACGGAATCTGGGAGGAACGCCTGTCCCGGATTGACGCTCAGTTTGACGACGCGGATGTGGAAAAGACCTTCTACACCTGCCTGTGGCGCACGTTCCTCTTCCCGCACAAGTGTTATGAATACGACGCGGACGGCAGGATGATCCACTACACGCCCATCGACGGCACGGTTCACGAAGGTCCCCGCTACACCGACAACGGCTTCTGGGACACTGCGCGCACGGTATATCCCCTGTTCACCCTGATCGCACGGGATGAGTTCGCGGAAATGCTCGAAGGCTTTGTCAACGACTACCGCGAAGGCGGATGGCTCCCGCGCTGGCTCTCCATCGGTGAGGTCGGATGCATGCCTTCCACGTTCATCGACTGCGTCATCGCGCATGCTGTCGTCAACGGCATCGGCGACCGGAAAACATGGGAAGACGCTCTTGATGGTATGATGAATCACGCGAACCACAACGGCCCCATGCCGCGCTTCGGACGCAACGGTGCGGAATCCTACGTGAAGCTCGGCTACGTTCCGCGCGACGAACACGGCGAATCCGTGAACCTGACGCTCGACGCCGCGTACGGTGACTGGTGCATCGCGGAGATTGCGAAAATCCTCGGACGGGACGAAATCGTGCCCGAATACGAACGCCGCGCGAAGAATTACGCGAATCTCTGGGATCCCGAAACCGGATTCATGCGCGCGAAGGATACCGCCGGTGTGATGACGCCCGATTTCGATCCCGTGAAGTGGGGTCGGGACTACACAGAAGCGGCGGCATGGCAGACAACGTTCGCGGTTCCGCACGACATCGAAGGTCTCGCTGAGCTCATGGGCGGCAGGGATGCTCTCATCGCCAAGCTGGACGCATTCTTCGCGGAGCCTCCGACCTACCGCGTCTGGGGTTACGGCGGCGAGATTCACGAAATGACCGAGCTTGCGGCGCAGGATTTCGGTCAGTGCGCGATTTCCAACCAGCCCTCGTTCCACATCCCGTTCATCTACGCATACCTCGGGGAAACCGAAAAGACCCGTTACTGGGTACACAAAATGGCGCTGGAGGCATTCTCGTGGCGCGACGACGGATTCCCGGGAGATGAGGACAACGGCACAACCGCGGCATGGTATGTCTTCGCGTGCCTCGGCATGTATCCTCTCTGCCCCGGCAAGGCTGAGCTTGTGAAATTCCCCGGCATCGCGAAAAAGTGGGAGATCAGGGCGTAGTCGTTTCTTTATTGAATCAATCACAGCACAACAGACAGCATCGGCTTTTTCACCGGTGCTGTTTTTCGGTGATTTCAACCATTTGAATCACACCCGGTTTCGTTGACTTCTTTTGGTTTTTGTGCTAAAATATAGTTGTATAGCACTGTTCAGAAATAAAATATTCATCAGGAGATACGAAAATGAACGCAAAGAAACTCATTTCCCTCATTCTCTGCGCGCTGATGCTGGCGTCTTCCGCTGTATCCTGCTCCGAAAGCACCGTACAGGAAACCGGCTCCGCATCCGAAAATACTCCCGCAGAAACCACCGCAAATGCAGGTGAAACCGCACCCGAAACCATCGAAGAAACCAGGCTCGAACCCAATCTTCCCGACGCCAACTACGAAGGCTACGAATTCCGCATGCTCGGCAAGGGCGAATCCATGGTACACTGGCAGTCCAAGGACCTGACCGCCGACGAAATCACCGGTGAAGCCATCAACGACGCGGTTTACAACAGAAACGTCCTCATCGGCGACCGCTACAACGTGAAGTTCCTCGAAATCGATGTTGCCGACTATTTCGCTCAGCAGAACGAAGTCAACCTGAGCTGTCAGGCAGGCACCGACGAATACGACATGGTCGCGCTCAAGCCCGAAGGCGTTGTTTCCTCCTTCATCGCGAACGGCTACCTCATGAACCTCCGCGATATCCCGAACATGGATCTGACCCAGCCGTGGTATGACCAGAACTCCATCGAGCAGATGTCCGTCGGCGGCAATATCTACTCCGTCATGGGCTCCATGCTGACCATGGACGACGACGCGACCGCCGCTGTCTTCTTCAACAAGCAGCTCGCTGCCGCAAACGGTCTCCCGGATCTGTACGAAATGGTTGACAACGGCACGTGGACCATCGACAAGCTGACCGAATACGCCGACCTCGCGAAGAGAGATACCAACGGTGACGGCCAGATGACCGCTATGGAAGACACATGGGGCGCCATGTCCGAGTTCGCAACCACCTTCGCGCTCATCTCCGGCTCCGGCAACACCATGATTACCAAGGATGCAAACGACGTTCCCGTGAACACCGCCACCGAAGAAGCGTATATCGCAATGTACGAAAAGGTGCTCAAGATCCAGAACAACTGGGACATGACCCTCTACGCGGAAGCGCAGACCGGTTTCACCGATGTATGGACCGAATGCATGGACGCAACCTTCCAGTCCGACCGCGCGCTGTTCAACATCTGCTGGCTCAACCGCGCTTCCCTCTTCCGTGAAATGGAAACCGACTTCGGTATCATTCCCATGCCGAAGTACGACGACGCACAGGAAAGCTACTACTCATTTGTACATATGTACTGCGCAAACTGCATCGCGGTTCTCAAGACCGGCTCCGACTTCGCACGTACCGGTGTGATCCTCGAGGCTCTGTCCGCGGAATCCATGTACGGTCTGACCGAGGCTTATTACACCAAGACCCTCAAGTCCAAGGCATCCCGTGACGAAGAATCCGCAGCTATGCTCGACATCATCTTCAACACCAGAATCTACGACCTCGGCTACATGTTCAACTGGGGCGCGATTTACTCCTCCGTCGGCTCCCTCGCAGGCGTCGAAGGTCAGGACATCAGCGGCTACGCGTCCTCCATGAAGAAGTCCAACAAGGCGATCAACAAGGCAATCGACAACGCTATCAAGGACATGGGTCTGAGCGCAGAATAATTCCCTCTTTACAGAAAATTCACCCGGGTATCGCGACGGTATCCGGGTGTTTCTGCGCTCTTTTGGGTATTGTTAACAATTTCACGAGAATTCGCCTTGTTTCCTTCATATTTCTGTGGTATAATGAGACAGGAAATAACGAAAAATCCATCAAATTCACATACAGGAGAACCAGAAATGAAGCATAACAGTATCCTGATCGGCTTCTTTGCCGTTGTACTGCTCAGCCTTGCCGTGACCTGTGCATTCCTCGGAACGGCGCTGTACCGTGCGAAAAATCCTGCGGAACCGGAAAGCACGGAAGAGATGCCCGCAGATACCGGCGACGAGAGCACCGATCCGGCTGAAACCGATGAACCCGAACCTGCTGAGACGGAACCCGCAGAAACGGAATCTGCCGAAACCGACGAGACCGAGCCCGCTGAGACCAAGCCTGCCGAAACCGGTCCCACGTTTTCCGAAACCCTGCCGACCGAACCGGAGAGAGTACCGGAGAACAACGGGGACACGTGGAACCTGCTCCTTGTGAATCTCTGGAACAAAGTGGACGAGGACTTCACGGTGTCGCTGTCGTACTTCCCGAGCGGTCACGCCGTGGATTCCCGCGCGTTCTCCGATCTCGAGGACATGCTCGCCGACGCGAAGGCGGAAGGTCTGTCCCCGATCATCTGCTCATCCTACCGCAGTGTGGAAAAGCAGCAGTCCCTGTACGACAATCAGGTGAACAAATACCTCGCGAAGGGATACACGCAGGATCAGGCGGAAAAGGAGGCGGCGAAGTGGGTCGCAATCCCGGGCACGAGTGAGCATCAGACCGGTCTTGCCGTGGACATCGTCGCGCTGGATTATCAGCTTCTGGACGAGAATCAGGAAAACACAGCTGAGCAGCAGTGGCTGATGGAAAACTCGTACCTCTACGGCTGGATTCTCCGTTACCCGACGGAAAAGAGCGATCTGACCGGCATTTCCTACGAGCCGTGGCACTACCGCTACGTCGGCAAGGATGCGGCAAAGGAAATCTACGACGCGGGCGTCTGTCTGGAAGAGTATCTGATGCCGGCAAATTAACTCACGGTTGATTTTTTGGCGAAAACCAATCCATGGAAACAAATCAGGCTTTGCGGTACAATGATCTCACAGGTTCCGTAAGCCTGATTTTTGTATAAGGAGTGATTTTTATGACGACAATCGGTCAGAATATCAGAAAACTGAGGAAGGACCGCGGCTGGACACAGGAGGACATTGCGGAAAAGCTCGGCATCAGTGCACAGGCGGTGTCAAAATGGGAAAGTGA
>JAFUQY010000215.1 GCA_017472105.1 Clostridia bacterium
CAGCTTAAAGTGGAAATTCAGACCTTGCAGAAGGATATTGAAGTACAGGAACGACAGATTGAAAATTTGGAGCAGTTTATCCAGAGGGCACACAAATACAAGGATTTGGACGAGCTTACCCCCTATGCTCTGCGGGAACTTGTCAAGGGAGTTTATATCGAAGCTCCCGACAAGAGCAGCGGCAAACGGCGGCAGAACATCCGCATTTCCTATGATCTTGTGGGCTTTATCCCGCTGAATGAACTGATGAAAGAGGAAACGGCATGACCGAAGCCATGCCGTTCCTGCAAAAATATGATATTACTTTCTTACGACCCCCGACCATTTCAGCCGGGACTTTTGTTTTAATCCATTCAGATGGTAACTTCCTTGTGTTCAGCCGCGGAGCGATAGATACCGTCGAGCATTCTCTGTACGGTAACTGCGTCTTCCATGGGAGAAATGGGAGTCTTGCCTTCGTTTACGCATTCAACGAAGTGCTTGATTTCTTCAACGAAGTAGTTGTTGGGCGTGATTTCGGGCTTGAGGTCAGCGAGGTAGCCTTCTTCGTTTTCACCGTAGATGGTGAGAGGTTCAAAGGTGCAGCCTGCCTTGGAGCCGAAGAGCTGGGTGGTAGCGTGTTCCGGACCGTTGATTGCCCATGCGATTTCAGCCATCATGGTCTTGCCGCCTTCGAAACGGAAGAATACGGTTGCGGAGTCTTCGGTGTTGAATACGCCGTTGCCCTTGCCGAAAGGCATCCAGCGGGTGATACCCTTGGTCTTGAAGTCGCCGATGCGGTAGGAAACTTCAGCGGATACGGAAACCGGCTTCGGTCTGTCCATGAGGTACCAGGTACGGTCGATGGCATGTACGCCGATGTCGAGAACGGGACCGCCGCCTGCGAGTTCCTTATCGGTGAACCAGCCGCCGGGAGTACCGCGTCTTCTTACATACTGGGTCTTTGCCGCGTAGATTTCGCCGAATACGCCTTCTTCGTACAGTTCACGGCACTTGATCTGTTCTGCGCCGTAACGGGTAACGACTGCGAGCATGAAGTTCACGCCGGCTTCCTTGACTGCCTTTTCCATCTCGAGACCCTGTTCCAGAGTAGCGGCGAGGGGCTTTTCGCAGAGGATGTCCTTGCCTGCCTTGGCAGCAGCGATGCAGACGGGTGCATGTGCCGCAGTCCAGGTGCAGATGTCGATGTAGTCCACGTCACAGTTAGCGAGGAGCTCTTCAACGGAAGAATAATAGTTGGGAATGTTGTACTTTTCAGCGGCAGCCTTTGCTCTTTCGGGAACGATGTCCGCAATTGCAACAACTTCAACGATATCGGTCAGCTTCTGATATGCGGGAAGATGTGCGGAGGTAGCGATGTTGCCGGCGCCGATGATACCGGCTCTGAGTTTCTTTGCCATGATGTTGTTTCCTTTTCTCATTGGATTTGGAAAGTGCTTCGCGACACTTTCGCAGTTGTAGTTATTTTATCATAATAAAGCGGATAAGTCAATATATGCCGGGATTTTTCATGAAATTGTCGGTGATATCATGTCGTCGGAATTCCAGATCACCGTTGGTGACAGCTCCCGGACAATGGCATTCACTTAAGGTAAATCCGATTTATACCAGCCTGACGCCACCCTTTGTCATTCAGAGGGCGAAAACCGCTTGTGAACAAAGCCATACACAGTGCCCGATGAATCTGTGCATGTCCTATTCAGATCGGAATATGTCCGTGGCTGTCTTGAGTATTCGGCTGAAGGTTACTCACAAACAATTCTGATGAACGGTTTGCACAATTATTATATCATCAAACTGTATGTTATCACAAAGTGAGTCCCCTTCAGCTGAACCTGCACGAAAACCATAGACATATGCCGAACAAAGCAGGACATACACAGATTCATCAGGCAGGACATTGAGCTTTCGTTTACAGGACAACCCGCCCTCTGAATGACAAAACCGGATGTTGGGCTTGTTGACGGATAACTTTTATCTTAAGTTAATGACATTGGCTCCCGGACGTCCCGCAGACAACATGCACAAACCGTATTGGTCTGATTTGTTGATAAATACCGCTTCCATAACGGAAAGATTGTATTTTTCGTTACGCGCACAGCGTATCTCACACAAACAGCCGGTTCCAGTGGGAAAGCATTCTCCCGCGTACCCGGCCGAACTCTTCTTCCGACATGTACCCGCGGGTGTAGCGCTCTCCCATGAAGGCGAGGTTGATCCAGATATTGTACCAGATCAGTCTGCGCTGTTCGTTCGGTGAAAACTCCGTCTGACCGAAGCCCGCGAGATAGTCCGGATGCATGCCGTAGTCGCGGAAGCGGTCCTCCATCAGCGGTTCTGCCCACAGCGCGCGCTCCCAGTCGAGGATTGCCGCAATTTCGCCGTTCTGCACAATGATATTGTTCTGCCATATATCAAAATGCACAAGGGACGGCGTTTTCACTTCATCAAAATACGGCTTGTCCGCTCTCAGCTGTGCGAGGATCGTCTCCCCGGGCACACCGAGCTCGGCGTCGTTCCGCATAAGATCGCCCACAACGTTCGAGATGAGCTGATACACCACGCCGTGGAGTGAGTCGAACGTGATGCCGCTTGAGACAATGCCGAACTTGTCATTTTTGATCTCCCCGATCTTCCGCACCGCCTCGCCCATCTGAAACTGGAGCTTCTTTTTCGTCTCCTCGGGCGCGTCCTTCATCGCCGACATGAGCGTGCCTTGTGCGTATTCCATGAAGAAATACTTCCCCGTGCACCGCGTCATCGTGTCGTCGTAAAACAGCACGCGCGGAGCCCTGATTCCCGCCGTTTCCGCGAGCTTCATGGCGGCGATTTCGGTTTCCATCAGCCACTGCTCGTTCGTCGCTTTGCCGTGCATGCCGGGGGATGAGACCTTGAGCACGGTCTTTCTGCCGTCGGACAGCGTGACTTTGTAGAGCGCATTGCACATCCCGGCGGTCATTTCTTCGCTCGCGCTGAGTGTACATCCGGGAAACGCGTTTTCTGTGAGTTCGCGGATTTTTTCGTCCGTGAGCTTGTTTTTTGATACGGATTCCATAATTACTCCTTTGCAGGTTCGCCCGTTTTCTCCGTCCGCATCGCGAATGCCTGACTGAGAAGCGCCGCCATGATGCACAGCACGCTGATCTCCGGCATCCAGTCCACGACGGGCACGCGAGGCTCCGCGAAGACGTAAAGCTGCATGTCTTCGACAAAAATATGGTACAGGAGCGGCAGACCGAAGAGCGGATACAGCAGTTTTTTCGTCGGGATGCAGCCCGTCACCGTCAAAGTGTACAGAACCAGCACGGTCAGATACAGCAGGGTGCACAGGGCTTGATGGAGCGGAGTGAACGTGAACGCCTTGAGGATGAAAAAGACGATCCCCAGCACGACCGCGGAAACGGAGCACGGGATCAGGTGTTTTCCGTTCGCGATGGTGCCGAGGATGAACAGTGCGGCGGCGGACACGGGCAGAATGAGGTGAACCGTCACAATCCCGGCGGTGAGATTCCCGGGCAGGTAGTACACGAGCCTCACAACGGCGGAGACTGCCATGAGGACACATGCCAGCACGGCAGCGGGATGAGTTCGCGGGACGGTGACGCGGATTTTCTGTTTCATGTTCGCCCTGATTCAATTATTCGATCGTCTGGAAGATTTCGCCGTTCTTTTCGGAGAACTCGACCTTGCCGATGACGGTGCGGCGGTTTCCTCCGGGCTTGTCGGGATTGGTCTGGATGTGGAAGGAGGTGTAGAGCTGACCGTCGAGACCGGTGAAGAACGCGTTGTGGCCCGCACCGAAGAGATCGCCTCGGCGGGAGAGAACGGGATTGTTGACGGACTTCTTCCACGGACCCATCGGATGATCCGCGGTTGCCACACAGATGGCGTAGTCGTTGCTGCCGTAGAAGTTCGCGGAATAGTTCATGATGTACTGACCGTCGCGGTAGATGACGCAGGGACCTTCGTTCCAGAGCCAGTTGCCGGACTTGCGTTCCCACATCTCAGTCGGAGTGGTCATCAGGCGCGGCTTTTCGACCAGCTCGGTCAGATCGTCGTTCATCTTCGCGCAGTAGGTCTGGCTGACGTGGTTGACGCCGATGAGGTTTTCGGAGCAGTCGCGGGAGAAGTA
>JAFUQY010000216.1 GCA_017472105.1 Clostridia bacterium
CCTGATACGTCTCGAGATTGTACGTCGGGTAGGAGCAGATCGCGAGAATTTCGCCGGTATCGCAGTCCTCGACCGTCATAGCTCCGGCGGCGGCGTCTTCACCGGACAGGGGATCGTCCCATTTTGCATCCGCACGGATCTTGAAAATATTCTCGGCGAGGGCTTTTTCCGCGCACATCTGCATGCCGATATCGATGGTGAGGTACACATCCTTTCCCGCAACGGGCTCGGTGTAGACCTCGGTCGAGACGATATTGCCGTAGCCGTCCTCGGTGATTTTCAGAACGCCGTCCTGACCGCGGAGGTATTCCTCAAACGCGGCTTCGACACCGTTGATTCCGACGATGGCGTCATAGGAATACCCGCGTTCGGTGTAGTAATCGACATTTTCGGCGGTGATTTTGCCAATGGAGCCGAGGATATGGGACGCGTATCCGGGATAATTGTAAACACGTCCGGCAGAAACGCGCACGGTTTTTCCTCTTGCGAAAGACTCCTCAACGCCCGTGATGAAGGCAAGCGAGACATCCTCCGCGACAGGATACGGCTGAACCGACGAAAATTCGGACAGATCCATGTCAAGCCGCGTGGTGAGGAGCTTCTTTGCCATGTCGTATGTATAGTTGTAGTAGTAATCGTATTCGATTTCCTCGGTATCGGGATCATCATTGCGCTCGCGGGAGAGAATCCCGTAGTGGAGCATGAGAATCTGCGCTTCATCCTCGATGGATGCGTCTTCATCCGCACCCAGCTCCGTGACGAGCTTTTGGTAGCGTCTTCCGCGCGCGGTATCGAAGAAGCCGTCGGGGTAGGAGAAGCTGAGCCCGTTCCGGTTCGCGGAGATATTGATGGACGAACGCGGCTCGGTCAGGCAGTCGGTCTCACCGCTCCGAGCGGCAATGGCGGCGATATCGAGGAGCATTTCGTTGATTTCCGTCTGCGTATCGGGTCGGGTTGCGTAATCGAGCATGATGGTATAGGAATAGTCATTGGTGACAAGCGCCTCACCGTTGCGGTCGTAGATTTCGCCGCGCTGAGCCTGAATTTTCTCATACCGGGTCACGTATGAAACGGGCGTGGACATGGTATAGTAGTCCTGTCCGCTGACTTGCAGATAGAGAAGCCTGCCGATATAAATCACGGCGATGGTGATGTAGATTGCCGCCATGACGATCAGGCGGGTCAGGTTTTCTTTGTTTTTCATGTATCTTTATTCCGGGTTGATTGATATTTTTTAAAGCCGACTTTCAATTAAAAACGCGCCGCAGGCTGAAATTTACCCGTGCAATCCAGTGACACGAGCAATAAAATACGTTCGCTGAAAATCAAAACTGCACGCTGTCAAAAACTCCTCTGCCCGCACACTTTCTTCGAAAGTGAAGCCTTGGGTCCAGGCATCACTTTCATCAAAGATGAAAGTGGCTGGTCTGCCGAATCGAGAGCCCGGCAACTAGGTTTCATCGAAGATGAATACCTCGTTCTCGCGCCCGCCGCGCAGGCGTACAAATCAATTCGAAAAGCGGAGCTTTTCTACCATAGATTCCCAACGCTTTAAGAAAACATTATGTACCCCGCAGGGTTCAAGCCCCACGGGATTCCGTCATTCCAGCGAAGCCATGCGGCGTCTGAGCTTCCTGCACTGCGCCCAACGCCATGTCAGCCACACGCCGGTTCCGGCAAGAAGAAGCAAGAGGACGTACATCTCCACGTCAAACGCGAGCTCCCAGCGGAATACTTCCACGTCCGGCTGATTCTTCCGGAAGCATACGTCCTTCATCGCGAATTTCTTCCGTACGCACAGCGCATCCTTCGCGGGATGTGTCTTTCTGAAATCGTCATACAGGGATGTCATTTCCCGGACCGCTGTTTTCGCCTTTTTCCCGGCAGAATCCAGCGCCTTTTCCATGGATTTTTCCATTTCCGGACATCCTCCCGGCGGCATTCTTCTGCATCTGCGTGAGTTCTGCCGCCTGCTTTTATTATATCAAACATTCCGCATTTTATCAAGGAAATTCATGTATATTTCAGATTTCTTCCGCACCCCAGATTCTCTGCATCGGGATTTCCGCGTCCGCTGTTTCCTCGATGTATTTCCGGTCGTGCGACACCGCAATGATCGTCCCGCCAAATTCGGACAGGATCCGGCGGATCACAGGTCCCGTCATCGGCGAGAGATTCCGCGTCGGCTCGTCGAGAATCAGCGTATCCGCACCGTCAAGGATCATCCCGATGAAGTACAGCTTCGCTCTCTGTCCGCCCGAGAGATCCCGGATTCTGTGATCCATCTCCGCCGCCGTGAATTTGATGCTCCCGAGGTACGTGCGGATTTTCGTCTCCTCCGTGCGGCTGCCGTCCCGCGTCAGGTATCCGACCGCTGTCATTTCCCCGGGCATGTGCTCGTCGTAGTCCTGCGGCATGTACGCAGCGCGGATATCCCGTCGTCCGAGCAGCTCCGCGGCGATTTTTTTGATGAGCGTACTCTTCCCGCATCCGTTCGGGCCTGTGATGACCACACTTTCGCCGCCCATCACTGTCAGCCGTATGTTTTCCGCGAGCAGTCTGCCGTGCGGGTTGTCTCCTGCGCGAAGCTCATCCAGCGACAGTTCCAGAATCACCTTGCCGCGCGGCACATGCACCTCCTGAAATCCGATCATCACTGCCTCTTCCGCGTCGATTTTCTTCGTCAGATTTTCTTCTTCCTTCTCAAACCGCCGCCCCATCGCCTTGACTGAGTGCATTTTCTTTTTCAGAAGCCGTCCGCCGCCGGGATTCTGTCTGGAAATCGCGTTCTGCTCAAACTGCACCCTCTCGAAGATCCGGCGGTATTTTTCCATTTTCTTTTCAAACCGGTCCCGGTCGTTTTTCGCCATCTGCGCGGATTTTTCAATCAGAAGCCCGCGCGTTTCCATGTATTCCCGGTATCCCGTCCGGCTCACCGTCACTTTCGGCTCCGTTTTGCGCATGATCTGCTCGATGTGAATCACGCACTGCGCGGTGTTTTCCAGTAAAACCTCGTCGTGGGAGATGTAGATCACCGTCTGCGGCACCGTGCGGATGAACTCCTCCAGCCACACCAGTGCTTCGAGATCCAGATCGTTCGACGGCTCATCCAGAAGCAGGATATCCGGAGACGACGCCAGAAGCGCAAGAAGCCGCACCTTGACCGCCTCACCGCCGGACAGCGATTCCATTTTCTGCTCCGAGTACAGAAGCTCTTCCGGAACCGACAACTCCCTGCACAGCCGCGACAGCTCCTTCGGTGAAAAATCGCACCAACCGTCCGCCTTCCCGAGGTATTCCCAGACCGCCATCCCGTCCCCGTCCGGAAGCTGACTCATGTATCCCGTGACCGAGCACTTTGCACCCGTGCCTTTTGTGACTGTGCCCGTGTACGACGCGTATCCGTCCAGAAGCGCCGGGTCGTGCATCAGCTTGAGAAGCGTGGATTTCCCGTTGCCTTCCTCCCCGACGACGGCGATTTTCTCACCCTCGTACGGCGTGAAGCTGAAATCCTTCAGAAGACAGCGCTCATCCCCTGTATGCGTGATTGTGATATTCTTTAACTGAAGCATAAAAAAATCCTCCGTTTTCATGATGACAAACGAAGGTATGGCTATGCACAAAAAAACGGAAGCACGCACATCACCTCCGTCTGCCGATTCGCGCAGAAAAAACACCCTGTATTCCTGCGATTCTTTCAGCAAACGTCAATTCAGATGCGCATTGCAGCCTCCGTACTTCTCTGATTTTCACCAGTATAGCACATCCGCCGCCTTTTGTCAAGCACATTGCACAAAAATCATGCTTATCTTTCTGTTTGACGTACGTGACTATGTATGCTATAATATAGTTAACAGAACTTAAAAAATCACATTACAGGAGGAATCCCGCATGAAGCGCACGTTATCCGTCATTCTCGCCGTCAGCATCCTTCTTCCGATGCTGTTTTCCTGCGCAAAAAACGAAAATACACCCGCATCCTCTTCGATTTACCGCACATTTTTCGAGGAAACGGTGCCCGACTCCGAACGCAACGACCAATACAACATCGCGGCATTCACCTCCGACGGAACTTACACCTCCGTCACGGTGACCAGAGAAAGCGGGAACAGCATCACCTTCACAAAGTTTTCCGCCGACGGAGATGTCCTTGAGAAGCGCTCCTTCCCGCTCCCGGATGAAATTCTGAACGTCTGCGGCGGATTCTGCGGGGAACGCGGGCTGTACCTCATATGGAACGAATCCCGGAACGATGACCGGTACAATCTCTCGCTGTACAGCTATGACGGCACCTCTCTCGCCGCGGTCAATCTCAATTCCCTCAAACCCGACGGCGTGACCAAACCGTATCCCGGCGAAGGCGGCACACTTGAATCCCCGATCGCACAGCAGCACATCCCGATGGCGGAGACCGATGAGCACGCCGTGATTCTCTGGCAGAGCACGCTTCTCTTTTTCGATGACGCACTCACGCTCGCAAACACCGTGAAGCTGCCCGGCGGATGTGCCTCGGTCTGGTACGACAACGGTCTGCGCGTCACGTACATCAAAGACAGCAAGCCCATGACTGCGTCAATCGAGGACTTCACCGTCACCGGTGTGCGCGAAATGCCCGGCAGATTCAGCGGGGACATGATGCGCATTTTTGCCTGCGAAAACGACGTCTTCTACGCCTACGACACAAGCGGCGCGTTCCGATGGAGCATCTCCGACGGCGCAAAAGTCGAACCTGTCGAAATCCTCTCGTTCACGATGTCCGGAATCAACGCAAGCGGTGTGAGATGCATCAACCCGATCCGCACTGCCGAAAACACTCTCACCGCCCCGGATTCTCCCGCGCTTATGGTGTTCTATTCCGTCTCCAACTACGATTACCGCCGCGCGTGGATGTCACAGGACACAACTGCCGCACAGCAGAACCCGGATGAAGTCACCACCATCGTCATCGCGACGCCGGGGATGAGCCGCAAAGCACCGCAGGCCGTCGTCGAGTTCAATCAGTCCCACAGCGATATTCAAATCGTCATCGAGGACTACTCCAAGTACAGCACCGCGGAGAATCCCGAAGCAAACTACACGCGCCTGCGGATGGATCTCGAAACCGGCGTGCTCAAGCCCGACCTCATCGTCGCAATGCAGCCGTATTATGCCAAGTTCCTGCGCGGGATGGGGACGTATTTTGCCGATCTTGACACCCTCATGACCGCCAACCCCGACGCCGGCATCGCACCGGACAACATCTGGCAGAGCGTCCGTTCCGCATTCACGTACGAAGGAGGCATGCGCGGCATCACACCGGGATTCTTCCTCAAAGGCCCCGTCGGACTGAAGGAAAACCTCGGCTCAATGACATCCTGGACACTGGACGAATTCCTTGACTTTGCCGAAACCGTCCCGGAAGGCGTGTATTTCACGGAATCACTTCGCCGCAAGGACACCGTCTCCCTCTTCGGCAGTCTCCAGTGGGACACCTTCACGGCGCAGGCGAATTTCGACGATCCCCTGTACGTGCGGTATCTGGAATTTCTGAAATCCCTCCCGTCCGATGCCCCCGAGCTCATCACGCGCGAGACCGCGTACGACCCGGAATTTGACATGACCGTGGACGTCACCGAAGACCCGGACCGCATCTACCGCGACGGCGACGTTCTGCTGTACCATACTTCCACGGCGTCCCCGATGGGATACCTTGAACTGATGCAGAAATTCGGGGCGGAAACAGCGGATGAGCTGACCTTCATCGGGTATCCGACAAACGACGCAGGCGGCATGAAGCTCGCGAATACCGGTGAGTGCGTGTACATGATCCCATCAAAGTCCGAGCATACCGCAGAAGCGTGGGAATTCGTCGCGTACGTGCTCAAGGACTACGCCGCGTCTCTCACGGAACTGGAAGAGCGCGAAATCCACAAATACGGAAGCAAATCCCCTGCCGCACTCAAAGCGGAAACGCTCGCGTATTTTGAATCCCTCATCGGCTACCAGACATGGGAAACCGTGCGCGGAAGCTGGTCCGGGTGGAATCTCGAAACGGAAGGGGAAGGCACGCTTCTGACAATCACCGAGGACGTTATCGCCGGATGCACCGCGCTTCTCGATCAAGCGACGAGCAGTTATCTCTTCACCGAAACCCCGGACGCCCTTGCCGCGATCATCTCCGAGGAGGAATCCGCCTATCTCGCCGGCAACGGGGACGCCGCATCCGCCGCAAAAACCACCCAGAGCCGCGCGGCAATCTATCTCGCGGAGCAGAATTAATTCCGCGGACACGTGGTTATACAGGGAAACGCTCATTTTCTGCCATTGACGGCAGTATATCATGCATGTTATAATATTTACAACTCAAGATATCCGTAAACGAGGAGGAACACCAATGAAGCGCATTGTCACCGCCATTTTTGCAGCCATCCTGCTCTTCTCATCCTGCACGACCGTACAGCAGGAACCGGAGGACACATCCTACATCACCGCCGACACCGTTGAAGAAGCCGGATTCCTCACCGCTGTGTACCGTGTGGATTTCTCGACCACGATTCCGGGAGGCGCCATTCCTTCCCCGATCACGTCCACGGACAGCGGATACCGCTATGCTGAGTCCGAAAACAATGTCGGGCTTCACATCCGCACAGGTGAAGAGAGTGTGACCGCATCCATCCCGGAGCTGCGCCGAGAATCCCTCGTCATGGTCACGGACGGGTATCTCTACCTCGCATCGAACACCCGCGAAAATACATACACGCTCTTCCGCGTCACTTTCGACGGAGAAATCACAGCCGAAATCCCCGCAGAATCCCTGAAACCGGAGGGAAACGCCGCGAATTATCCCGGGGACAGTGACTGGTACACCAATGTCAATGAGCTCCCGATCGCCGAAATCCCGGACGGATACGCCATCGTCTGGGATGACACCGTCGTGTACACGGACAGGGAGTTC
>JAFUQY010000217.1 GCA_017472105.1 Clostridia bacterium
CCTCCGCACCCGAGCAGTTCATCACCTACCACGACGAAGACAACCGTCCTCAGGCAAAGCTCGACCGCGACCTCTACGGCGGTATGGGCGTCTCCATCGGCCGTCTCCGTCCCGACACCATCTTCGACTACAAGTTCGTAGGACTCTCACACAACACCCTCCGCGGTGCAGCAGGCGGTGCTGTTCTGATTGCCGAACTCCTCTTCCGTCAGGGGTATCTTGACTGAGACGGGGAGCGAGTGCAGGGCTGACGTATAGGAGAGAACGGGTCGCTTTTTTGACGGTTTACTTGTAAACCGCAAGCTCGGCAAAAAACTTTCCACTGACAAGGTATATCCCTCTACGGTTATTATGGTTACCATGATATCGTAGAGGGATTTCTTTTTTAATGACGTGCGGTTGTGGTTGATTATTCAGCGGTCTACGGGTACAATTGCGGATTGTGACTGAGGGTGCGGCGCCGTTATATGGTTTCAGACCATCAGAAAATCGTGTTCGAGCTCACCCACTCAAGGAACTTGAGTGAGACCTCCGAGACCTCACTCCACGCAGTGAGTGTTTCGCCGTAGCCGTGGAGAAATTGCGAGATTTTGTTGCTTAGATTGTTTCTGATCCGGGCTCACGCGCGCCTTGGAGGATAACGTCAAATTTCGTAGGGTTGATCCCTTGCGGTCAACCGTTGTAATAATTCCCGCCAGTCATCCCATCAACTCACCGCACACCCGCCTCGCTCATGATTCATTATGCATTGTGCATTACCGCCGCGTTCTTCTCTGCCGTTCTCTCTTCCCTCTGTCCGACGCCTGCCAGAATTACCGGTGCGGCGATCATGCCGGGGAGACCCGCTGTTTTCCATCCGACGTAGACTGCGAGCAATGCGACGGCGGGATGGACACCGGTGACTTTTCCGACGAGGCGGGGCTCGAGAAACTGGCGGACAGCGTAGGTCACGGCGAGAAGCACCAGAAGACCCGCGCCCATGGCGGCATTTCCGCTGAGAAACTTCCACGCCGCCCACGGGACAAGCACAGCACTGCATCCGAAGACCGGAAGTGCATCGACAACTGCGGTGATGACTGCCGCCGCAAGGGGATTTTCCGCACCGATGAGGGTCAGTCCCGCGCTCAGCTCCACGGTGGTGACGAGGCACAAGGTAAAGCATGCGCGGATGTACGAGAACACCACGGACGAGGTTTCACCCATCCACGCGGACAGCTTCGGCTTCCACTTCTCCGGCAGGAGCGCACGCACACATTTCGAAGCCCCCGGCAGATCCGCCGTCAGGTACACGAACGCGACCGCGCCCATGAACACGGACATCACGCCGCCGCCAATGCTCTGTACCGCCTGACCGAGCAGCTCCGCGCCCTTGTTCCCGACGAATGCGGCTGCCTCCTCGAGTGCGTGCGACACGATGCCGTAGAACTGCCCGAGACGCTCCTCAGACGCCGCAAACGGGAGCAGATGCACCAGTCCCGTGAGAAGCTCCGCAATGTCCTCAGCGGCATCCGGCAGGCGTCCGATCAGCTGCCAAAGCTCCGTGAGCAGTCTTCCGGACAGAACCGTAAGTGCATATCCCGCGCCGAACAGGACGAGGACGGCATACACCGCGCAGAACGGCACCTCCTTCATCCGTGCGAGCTTTGCCAGCCTGACCCCGAGCGGACGCACGAACCTCGCCGCAAGATACGCAGCCGCAAACGGAATCACCGCTGCCGCAACTCTGCCGACGCTCTCCGCGAACAGAAACCCGACCGCGCATCCGAGTGCAATCCACTGCCAGCGCATCCCGTCACCTCCGTTTTCTGATTCATTTGTTTCCATAGTATGCCCGGAATGACGAAAAAAACACCGCCGCAAAGTCCCCGGAAAACATTGATCTCCTTGACAGCGGACGGCATATCTGCTACAATATAGATATCTATCGAAAACAATCCAACCATGGAGGCTGTTATGTTTACGGAAAAAATCGGCGGCGGCGTGCGGATCACTCTGGATTTCCCTCTCGCACTGCCCGATGACGCAAAGAACGCCCTGCTGGAAAAATGGGAAATGGCGAACGACGACGGCGAAGTCGATGATTTGCTCAAAGAAGCAGAAGCGATCGCAAAACCATCGGCATACGTGCTCCCTCTGACCATCGACGAGCTGAAGGAAGATTATGCCATCCTCTCCGGCGTCCGGTTTGAGAGTACCCTGTTCACCGAACAGCTCAGTCCGCTCATGAACCGCGAAAATCCCACCGTGTACGCCTATACCATCACCTGCGGCCCGGAACTGCATGCGTGGAGCCAGAATCAGGACGATATCCTCCTGCAAGGCGTCGCGGAAGACATCTCCGTGCGGTATCTCTACCTCGCGTCGGCGGCTCTGAGACAGTACGTCAGCGAAAATTACTTCAAGGGAAAACACTTCTCCGCCATGAATCCCGGCTCGCTCCGTACATGGAACCTCACCAACCAGAAGCCCCTGTTCTCCCTCCTCGGCGAAGGTGCGGAGCGGTGCGGCGTCCAGCTGAACGACTCCATGCTCATGATCCCCTTCAAATCCGGCTCCGGCGTGTACTACGAAAGCGAACACAGCTTCGAGTCGTGCATGTTCTGCGATAAGCTCAACTGCCCCAACAGACGTGCAGAATTCAAGGGAAATGCATAAATCGGAATGCATAATGCATAATGAAAAAGACGGATGTGCGGTGAGTTGATGGGATGACTGGCGGGAATTATTACAACGGTTGACCGCAAGGGATCAACCCTACCGAAATTGGAAGTTATCCTCCCCGGCGCGCGTGAGCCAAAACCTACGAACGATTTAGGCAACGAGATCAAGGTATTCTCTACGGCTACGGCGAAACACTCACTGCGTGGAGTGAGGTCTCGGCGGTCCCTGTGAGCTCAAAAACGATTTCCTGATGGTCTGAAACCATATAACGGCATCGCACCCTCAAGTACAATCCGCAATTGTACCCGTAGACCGCTGAATAATCAACAAAAAACGCACGCAGTCAAATAAATCCCCCGAAGCTGACGAAACTATATCAACTCACTCCCCGTAGTGAACCGAAATCTTGTCAGTGGAAAGTTTTTGCCAAGCTTTTTTCAAAAAGCGTCAACGCGTCCCCCTTCCTATATCCACCAACAAATAAAATCTCTATATAAAGAAAGGAACTCTCCGTATGAAAAGAATCTGTTTATCCATGATGCTGGCGGTGCTGATGCTTGCCGGGATCGTGCTGACCGGGTGTACCGGGAATAAGGAAAGCAGCGGTGACATCGGAGAATTGGGTGAAACTGTCATGGTACAGATCGAAATGGAAAACGGCGGCATTATCAAGCTGGAGCTTTATCCGGAAGCCGCTCCCATCACCGTTGAGAACTTTGTAAAGCTCGCCAACGACGGCTTCTACAACGGACTCATCTTCCACCGCGTCATCAAGGACTTCATGATCCAGGGCGGCGACCCGGAAGGTACCGGTATGGGTGGTGCAAAGGACAAGATCAAGGGCGAATTCTCCGTCAACGGCTGGAATAACCCCATCTCCCACACCCGCGGCGTTATCTCCATGGCAAGAAGCCGCGCTTATGACTCCGCTTCCTCCCAGTTCTTCATCTGCCACGCCGATTCCACTTACCTCGACGGTCAGTATGCCGCATTCGGCAAGGTTACCGAGGGTATGGAAGTCGTTGACGAAATCGCAGGCGTCGCTACCGATAAGAACGACAGACCCCGCGAAGACGTCGTCATCAAGTCCATCACCGTTATCGACTGAATCAATACGCCATAATCACACCACAGGTACAGTATCCACCATGCTGTGCCTGTTCTGCTTTATCCCCGGAGGACATTTTTATGGATATCTCCTATACTTCCGGAAACCGGAAATTCAATTACAGAGTCTGCGCCGTCATCCTCTCAGAAGGCAGACTCCTCGCCATGCACGACGAACGCTCCCCGTATTATTATCTCCCCGGCGGCAGAGTGAAACTCGGAGAAACCGCGGAAGATGCTGTGCTGAGAGAGATCAAGGAAGAGCTGAATATCACTCCCACTATCGCACGCCCGCTCTGGCTGAATCAGGCCTTCTTTACGGAGGATGTGGATCGCCTGGATTACCACGAGCTCTGCATCTATTTTCTGATGGATATCTCGGGCACCGATCTGCTGAACCGCGGCAGAACCTTCTCCTCCACCGAAGGACGGCATACCCATTCCTTTGAATGGCTCGAATTTGAACGGCTGAAGGATGAGTATTTCTATCCGCTCTTCCTGAAACAGGAAATTTTCAATCTCCCCGACCGCTTCACCATCCGCACCGAAATCGAATAATCCGAATCCGCCGCATTGTGTGGACTTTTCTTCCCACGATGCGGCGTTTTTCTGTCTCTGTGCAGACGCGTTTCGATGCGCATCAAAATATTTATTTAGATTTTTATCTAAAAGCTATTGACAAACAGTATTTAGATGAGTATAATAATACTCAAGAAAGGACGGTGTTGCAAATGACACAGAATTATCTCCCGAAGGACGCGGCGGAATATCCGAAAGCCTCTGCCGCACGGACGTACATGGTCGAAACCGCAAACAGATACGCGGACGGCTATGCGGAACAGATGAAATCCCTCTCGAAGGACGACAGAATGCAGAAGAAAGCCCTCGCCATCCAGAAGCATATGGCAGAGCACTGCGGAACCTTCGCCGCGATGGGATTCAATCAGGCGACATGGAAGGATCAGATCGCGCGGCGGGAAAATATCCTCAGAAATCACACCGAGGTTCTCACGCCGTATCTCGATACGATCGAAACACTCCCGGAGGACGAAAAGTTCGCCTTCATCCTGTACGCGCACACGAACTGGTTCCTGCATAATGCCTTCATCGACAAGCATATCGGGAATCTGAATACCGCGAAAGAAGCCGGAAAGCCGGAGACCGCATTCGATGACCGCATCATCCTCGGTACCGTCTACGCCATCTGCCGGGAGTGGCGCGCATGGTGGAAGGAAAACGGCTCCGCGGACTTTGATACGTGGACGTACGAGGATTCCCCGTGGGAGGATCACTGATGGAACGTGACGCTGCCGCAATTTTCAAGGCACTCGGGGACGAATCCCGGCTTGCCATCGTGCGGATGCTCATCGCGGGCGAATCGTACGTCGAGCTGATCGCGAGCCGCCTGAACCTCACCAGCGCGACCGTGAGCCATCATCTGAAAAAGCTCGAAGCCGCAGGTCTGGTCGAATGCCACCGCACGCAGTTTTATATGATCTACTCCGTGAAGCGGGATATCCTCGGCGAGACCCTCATCGACCTGATCGGAACCCTTCCCGCCCTCGACGACGATACGAAATACAAGCAGTCCGTGATCGACGCGTTTTTCGAATACGGACGCCTGAAGGCACTGCCCGCACAGCGGAAAAAGCGTGAAGTCGTGCTGAAATACATCCTCGAGCCGCTGGAGACGGGCAAATCCTACACCGAGCAGGAAATCAACGAGCACATCGTGAAGTACAACGACGACTACTGCACCATCCGGCGTGAGATGATCGCGTTCGGACTCGTGGAGCGGGAAAAATCCCCTGACACCACAGGAGACGTGTACGTAATTCTTTAATCTGCAAAAAAGACGCGCATCTTTTTTATAAATCCAATTCCAACCTGATGAAAGGAGTTTGCTGAAATGAAAACTCTCACCGCATGCGAAGTCAAGGAACTTCTGCTTGCAGACGAAGCCGAAAACGCGGTCAACATTGATGATATCAACTGGCAGATCCGCAACCCGGAAGTCAAGGCTGATTATTATGACAACGGTACCTGTCTTGTAATCGCTGATACATTCCGCGGCGAAAATTTTGTCAAGATCATTCCTAAAAGCCGGGACTTCATTCCCGATCCCGTTTTCCGGTATGTCAGCGAGAACCATCCGAACGCTTCCGTCACCATTGACGTGCAGAAGCTCGACAAGGAAACGCGTGAAGATACAAAGGAACTGTTCTCAGAAAAATACCATTACGAGAAGACCTACACGGACTTTCTCCGCACGGATTCCGCAGTTCCCACCGTTAATACTGCCGTTCGTCCGCTGACCGAAAATGACCGTGATGCGTTTGTTTCCATGGAATTTACCCGTGAAAACTCCCGTCCGCCGCAGGAAATTCTCTTTGACAGCTATGTTGTCAGAAAAACCGACAGCGGTGTTATCCTCGGATACTTTGAAAACGGCGTCATCCTCGGTTATCTTGCATATTACAAAGCCACTGACGCATACTGCGATGTGGATTATATCTGGGTGGCACCGTCGAAACGTCAGCAGGGCATCGGACATATGCTCGCTGATGCGTATATCGCCGGAGCTCTCACGGAAAACACCCTGCCTATCTGGTCGAATCCGAGAACGGAAATTTCCGCTCATCTCGCACTGACCCATGGCTTCAGACTCAACCGCGAAACCCTGTATTTCAAGCCGTAACCCCATACCCAAAGAGAGAATGCCTTAATCCATAACAAAAAGCGCATCCGTGAGTTTTCCCTCCTCCCTCACGGATGCATTTTTCGTTCACGGATAAATCGGCAGACTCTCACCGGTTTCGGTGTCGTGCTGAAGTACATCCTCGAGCCGCTGGAGACGGGCAAATCCTACACTGAGCAGGAAATCAACGAGCACATCGTGAAGTACAACGACGACTACTGCACCATCCGGCGTGAGATGATCGCGTTCGGACTCGTGGAGCGGGAACATGAGACGTACACAGTGGTGTAAAAAATGAACAGAGCCGAGTTTTCACACCCGACTCTGTTTTCTTATTGAAGCAATACGGCAGGCTCCGGTTTCAGTCTTTCCCGAATCATTTTGACTGCGCCGCCGATAATACAGCCGACCAGCCAGCCCGCACATGCACCGACCATTCTCAGCAGAATGATATCCACATCAAAACTTCCCGTCATTGTGAGAAGCTGAATCATATCCAGTACAACAGCGGTCAAAAGTGCTGTCAGCATTGTTTTTCCGAAAGGCATATTCAGACACATTCTGCATAAAAATCCCAACGGAATCAGGACAAGCAAGTTACTGCAAACCACACTTACCACGGTATCGACATTGATCGTGCTGCTCATGAGCCTGTCATAATAGGTATTGTATGTATCAAACGGTATAAAATTCACATGATACCGGATATGGCTCAGAAGATTGCGTCCGATCTCAAGATTGTTGAGCATAAAAGCAAGATTGCGGAACACGCTCAGATACAGCAGAGCAAGTCCGTACACTCCGAACAACACTTTGACAATGCGGCTGCGGGTTACAATCCCTTTCATTTCGATTTCCTCCAATTACATTCATTTACGTATATAGTATAGCACAATCAACACATCGCATGCAATGAGCGTAATTAACAATTTTCCCGAACTCCGTTTGTACATCATGCAAAAAGCGCATCCGTGAGAGAAAAACTCAAAGATGCGCTTTTTCATTTTCACGGATAAATCGGCAGACTCTCACCGGTTTCGGTGTCGTACCGGAGGTAATACCCCACTCCGCTTGTGTTGCTGATGTTCCGGTTGACCACACCGTGCACGGCAAGAATCACATACCGTCCGTCCACCACAGCGGCGGCGTTCATGAATCCGGCATCCGGCGGGCATTCCGGCAGCGCCACTGATTCACGCTCCCCGGTGAAAATGTTCGTTTTATTCATAACAAGCCCAGTCTGCCTGCTCCGGATGACGCCGCCTTCTTCCCACTCCTCCTGCAAAGTCTCTGCCGTCCAGATCCAGCCGTCCGCGTAGTACAGGATCTCCTCATCCGAACGGTACACGTGCGTCTCAGCCGCTTCTCCGGTGTACAGCAGAAAGTGTGAGCCTGTACCGTACATGTCCGCACATTCCGCGAGGTGATATCCGTCCGCGTCATCGGTCAGCGGCACCTTCACCTCCGGAATCACCACAGGATTCTCGTTCTCCAGATCCGTCAGCACCCACGCCTCCTGCGGTACATCCTTCCAGTATGCACTCTCGTTGAAGAAGCCGTAGTAGTTCCAGATCTGCCCATCCGCAATGATGAGGTTCGTGTAGCCGAGGTACAGCCCGAGATCCTCCGGCACGTTTTTCCCGTTCAGCTTCATGCGGTACAGGTGCGTTTCCGTCACAAGATCGCCGTCGTCCTCCCGGATTTCCGTGCCCGCGTCGTCGTAGGCAGGAGCTTCCGCGTAGTAGTAGAGATACCCGTCAGCGGCGGCAAAATCAATGTCAAGCATATTCAGCCGGGTCATGCTTTCGTGATGCACAAGCTCCGTCAGCGTGCCGGTTTTGAGATCATATCTGTTCAGCCCCAGCGCCGAGCCGTCCATTTCGACGTATCCGGTGCCGTTGTATCCCATCACCTTCGCATACTGCCGACCGGTGCTGTACAAAACCTCGCCGGTGATGACAAAGCGCGAGCTCATTCCGCCGTACGGACAGGTCAGGAGATCGTTATGCCCGCACAAGGGATCCGCGCACAGCTCCGTCGTCCGCAGTGTGTACGGGTTAATGCGTCTGACGCGCGTATCTTCACCGACGGAGAAGCTGAGATAGAGATAATCCGATTCCGGATCAAAATCCGCCGGCAGTTCGTCATCCAGCCATACATAGTCGTACACCGTTTCCGTCTCCGTGTACTCGAAATACGGCAGTTCTTCCGCACTCAGTCCCGAATCACACGCACACAGCATCATCCCGAGCAGAAGTAAGGTCCATTTTTTCATACCCAAGCCTCCCGAAAAAATTCACTTCACCCTATAAGACCGGATTTTTCCGAAAATCTGCCGCGTTTTCCGAAAAATTCACAAAAAATCATGCAAAAAGCGCATCCGTGAGCGAAAACTCAAAGATGCGCTTTCATTATTCAGCTAAACCAAACGGCTGTATCAATCCCGCACCATAAGCGGACGGTCGTGGGATATCAGGCAGCTACAGCTTCAATAACGCCGTGCCTGCCTGTCGGTGCTTACCGACCCGACTTAATACATGCCGCCCATGCCGCCGCCCATACCGCCTGCTGCGGGAGCCGGTTCGGGTTCGGGCTGGTTTACGACGAGAGCTTCGGTGGTGAGTACAGTTGCCGCAACGGATGCCGCGTTCTGGAGAGCGGAACGGGTAACCTTGGTGGGGTCAACGATACCGGTTTCGATCATGTCAACGAATTCTTCGGTGTATGCGTTGAAGCCGTAGCCCTTCTTGCCGGAGGTGCGGATCTTGTCAACGATAACGGAGCCTTCGAAGCCTGCGTTCTGAGCGATCTGACGAACGGGAGCTTCCAGAGCCTTTACAACGATCTGAACGCCGGTTTTTTCGTCGCCTTCAACGGTTTCGAGAAGCGCTGCAACGTCGTCGATTACGTTCACATATGCAGTACCGCCGCCTGCAACGATGCCTTCTTCAACAGCCGCGCGGGTTGCGTTGAGGGCGTCTTCGATGCGGAGCTTCTTTTCCTTCATTTCGGTTTCGGTAGCAGCACCAACCTTGATAACTGCAACACCGCCGGAGAGCTTCGCCAGTCTTTCCTGGAGCTTTTCACGGTCGAAGTCGGAAG
>JAFUQY010000218.1 GCA_017472105.1 Clostridia bacterium
GACAAGGCGACCCAGCAGCTGATCACCAATCCCATTGACGGCTGTTACATGACCGGGATCGGTGATCCTGCGAGCAACTTTGTCATGATCAACTATGATGCCATCGTCACTCCGCTCTCCGGCGCGGTCAACAACGCCACCGTTGCGAACGTGGTATTCGTGATCGAGTGGGATATGGTGGACTGAATTGAATAAGCAGAACGGGCGATTTTTGAGGGAGCAATCCGCAGAAATCGCCTTTTTTCTGTGGACAGGAGGCTTTATGAAACACAAAAGAATTCTGACATGGTTCCTGCTGACGGCAACGGTATTCATGCTCGGTGTGAATGTCATGGCATCCACATCAACCACGGCAACCGTCCCCGTCACGCTGACCGTGTCCAACGAATACCGCGCAGTCAATGTGACCGTTCCAGCATCCCTGCCGGTTCATGTCATCAACGGCACAGTCGTCACGGCGGACAACGCGGTCATCAAAAACAATTCCAAAGTCAGCGCGATTCAGGTGACATCCATTTCGGTGACGGACGGCGCATACAAGGTCGGCGATTACGAAAACTTTTCCGGCAAACAGACCATCGCGCTGAAGATTAATGGCTGTCCCACCAAGGGTACGGGCAGACTTCCCATCACGGTGAACACCTTTCCTATAATCGGAGCAAACGGCAGTCAGGCATTGACCTACTTTGCCAAGGTTTCGGGAGATGCACCGAACGCGGACGATGTGCAGGCGGCGAACGTGGTATTCACGATCTCGATTGTTGATTAAAAAACGGAGGACGATATGAAAACATTTGCAAAACGATTTTTCCCGATCATTCTGATGTGCCTGATGGTCTGTACCATCTTCCCGACAGCGGCATTCGCGGCAGATGCAACCTGCCATTTCTGCGGTGTGACCTGTGCCTATACCGTGGACTACGAACAGTGGACGGATAAAGTTCACTGTGTCCGTCACTGGTGTTCCAACTGCGGACTTGATATGTGCGGCGGTGTTCTCGGCGAAGATCACACCATGTCAAACGGTGTCTGCACCAAGTGCGGCTACGATGACGGAACCGATACCCCCGAACCGGAACCCGATCCCGAACCGGAAGTGTGTGATCACAGCGATACCTACCGGAACCGGAGCGGCTGTGACTGGTCGGAATACTGCTCCGACTGCGGTGAATACCTCGGCTCCGGCACAAGCCACGGCAGTTACAGCTACGGTGCATGGGAGTATTACAGCACCTCCCGTCACCGCCGTTACTACTCCTGCGATGACTGCGGCGAAGGTTCGTATTCCTATGAAAACCACTCCGCGGCAACGGAATATTCCCCTGCCGGCAGTACCGAGCACAAAGTCAGCAGTTACTGCTCCGTCTGTGATTCCTACATCGGATCCGCCGCGTACGAAAGCCACAATTTTACCTCCGGAAGCTGGAAATTCCATGACGAAATCCGCCACAGATGCACCGTTTCCTGCGCTGACTGCGGCTACAGCACTACGGAATACGAAAATCACGCCGATAAAGACAACGACGGCGAGTGCGATTCCTGCGGTTACGAAATGTCCTATTTTTCCGTGACCGTCCCCGCGGTCATGATGCTGGCAGTATCCGAAACCGGCGAAATCACCGCAGCCACCAATGCGGTTATCATCAACAATTCCTCCGCCGCGGTTGTGGTCAGCGACGTCACCATCCTCTCCGCTGACGGCTGGACGATTGTACCATATGATACCAACATGGCGAACGAAAAGGTGAATGCTAATCTGATCGGCTTCCGTATCGAAAACATCCGCACAACCGATTACGGTGACAGCGAATCCTTTGCCGGGAACTGGACGCTTGACAGCGGTGATGAACTGTCCCTTACCTACGATGCCGTAGTTTCTGCCGCTTCTCATGCCATTACCGATGAACAGGTATTAACCGTTATTTTTGTAATCGAGTGGGCGGCATAAGTCCCACAAAATTCTTTGCAGGAGGTGATGCTTCATCCAGGAAGAAATCGAAAGCCGAACCGTTGCGCTGACCGTCAGTACGGCAAAGCTGACCGGACGGATTTTCAAAGCGGCGATCTGCAAATACCTTGAACACCGAAAAAACAAACAGCGGGACGGTCCCGTTATCCCCCACGGCAAGCAGTCCGTAAAACAGCTCATCGGGCAGAATCAGGGCGTGTCCACCATCGAGAGCAACGATCCGCACATCCGGAATTTTGAGAAAATCGCCCGGAAATACGGTGTGGATTATGCCATCAAAAAGGTGAAAACTGAGGGCAAGCCGAAATATGTCATCTTCTTCAAAGCGCGCGATGCCGATGCACTGACGCAGGCGTTTACCGAATACACCCGCAAATCTGCCGAGCGCGAAAAAAAGCCGTCCGTGCGAAAGCTGCTTCAGAACCTGATTGCGAAATCCAAAAACAAGGAACGCGAACGCACGAAAGACAGAAACCGGGGTGCAGAACGATGAGCAGCAAGCTGAAAAAGACGATCATCATGCACATTCCGTATGGCTTCATCGGTCTGTTCGCCACAAAGCTCGGTCAGATGTGGCGGTTCACCGGCGGTACGGAGCTGGGCGAGAAGATCATGAATCTCGGTGAAGGCTTTTTCGCCGCGATGGAAAATCCCATGCCCAGCTTTCATCCGTTTGACCTCTGTGTCGGTATCGCTGTTGCCGTGATCTTCCGTCTGATCGTTTACGGCAAATCTCAGAACGCGAAGAAATACCGCAAGAACGAGGAATACGGTTCTGCCCGCTGGGGTAAACCGAAGGATATTGCACCGTACATTGATCCCGATTTCAAGAACAATGTAATTCTGACCCAAACGGAAAGGCTCACCA
>JAFUQY010000219.1 GCA_017472105.1 Clostridia bacterium
CATTTTTAACGCAAAAAAGAAAAAAGATCCCGTACAACCGACGGAATCCTCACGGTTAACGGAATTTCCGATAGCACTTAACAGTATTATTATATCACAAACACCATACTCTGCGCAAGGGGTTTATGAAACTTTCTCAAATTTCATCCTCTTGCCTAAAAAATTGTTGTTATCTTTTGCTGAATTGCCAATTGCATTTCCATCTTCGCTGTGATATAATGTAGTCACAGAAGAAAGAGAGGAACACTCCAATGTACAAGTTCTGAACAGGATTCTTTCAAAACTTTCTGAATCATATATCCGAAAGAATCCGGTGACAATTCGTCTTCATGATTTCACATCAGGGGACAGACAATAGAAAGAGAGGATTACAAAAGATGTTAGATACCAAGAATCATCAGTGACCCTTGATCGTGTTTGTAAAGAAAGACATGGTCAAGGGTCACTCTAATTTTCGGCATCTTTTGTGAGACGCGGTCAGCCGGGTCTTTTTTTATTTAAGACTTGATTTGCGCGCAGTCTTCCTGTATAATGAAGAAAAACGGACAATCCCCGAAAGGAGCACACCATGACTGACAAATCCCGCCGCGTTCCGAGAAATCCCGGCTTCATCCCGCCCGTCCCCGACGACTGCATCCGCGAGGAATCCCTTCCGTCCCTGCCCTGCCCGCCGGAAAACGGACTGCATACCGACACCTTCACGCTCACAATCCGCGACGGTGATATCGTTCTGATCTGCGGCTCGTCGGATATTCCCGTCACCTGCCCCGTCTGCGTGAACGTTGACGGCGTGAACTATTCCGCGCGCTACGATTCCGTGAGTCCCGCAAAGTACGGCATTCTCGCATCCGCTCACGTCACCACGGCAAACGGCTCGCGCGTCAGCATCGAAGACCGGTTTTATCTCCCGCGTGAGGAATCGTGTACGGTGAATCTCCGCCGGTGCGTCCGGGTGGATTCTGCCGCAGACGGGGATTCGGGTATCGCGTCATCGTTCACTCTTTCCCTTCCGTCGGCGGATGCGGAGTGGTTCGTGCCGGGGCGTGTGTTCCGTGAATTCCTCCGTCAGGATTCCCATGAGGACACCCGCATCGAGCCGGCGCTGGGACTTCCCTTTGCGATGCTCCGCGATCGTACGACCGGTGTGACGCTCTCGCTCGGACGGTATCAGCCCGTCATCCACTGGGAGAAAAACAGCTTCGCGTCCGTCACCATCGACAACAGCGCAAATTCCGTCACCGTCGACTATCCTTCCCGATCACCGGAGCCGCTGTACCGACCGATGACGCCGGGTTCTCAGACCGTGTACGATCTCTCCGTCCGGCTCAGCGTCACCGAAAGCTACGACACCGCGATTGCTGAAGTCTACGGCGCGCATTTTGATTTGCAGAATCAGCGGATTCTCGATACCGACATTGACGAAGTTTTCCGCGTGATCTGCGAGGACTACAAAGCATTCCTGCACGCGACGCCACAGACCCGCCCGGACGGATCGACATACACCTCCTACGGACTGCCGTGGCGCATCTCCATCGAGGACGGCGCGTTCGGTCCGCTCACCTATCAGGCAGGCTTCGTCGGTCAGCAGATGATGGCGGCGCACGAAATGATCCTGTACGGCGTGCGGAATCACGATGCGCTCAGCCTTGAAAACGGCGTGAAGACCCTCGATTTCTGGGTAAATGACGCAGAGTGGATGTGCGGCTCCGGGATTCCGAAGATCTGGTACGACACATGGGACAACGGATTCCGGAAGTATCCCACCTTCCTGCGCATGGCAGTGGACGGGATCGAAGGACTCCTCGACGCGTATCTGACCGCAAAATCCGCCGGAATCGACAAGCCGGACTGGTACCGTGACGTACTCGCGTTCGCGGAATTCCTCGTACGGCGGCAGAATGCGGACGGAAGCTGGTACCGCTGTTTCGATTACGAGGGCAATCCCTACGTCGATCCCGCGCCCGGCATTCACAAACCCGGAAACCGCGAGGACATCTGCGATTCGTTCAGCAAAAACAACACGACGATGCCGGTGCGGTTTCTGAAATCCGTGTTTGACCTGACAGGTGATGTGCGCTGCCGCGATGCAGCCGTCCGAGCCGGTGAGTTCGTGTACCGGGAGCTGTATCCCGCATCCTCCTGGAAGGGCGGCACCTGCGACAATCCGAACGTCACGGATAAGGAAGCCGGCGTTTACGCCATGTACTGCTTCGACGCGATGTACCTCCTGACCGGGGACGAAAAATACCTGACCGCACTGGAATCCGCGGCGGCGTTCACGATGTCGTCGGTCTATACGGTGTCCGTTCCCGTGAAGGATACGACGCTGAAGGCAGGAATCCCCATGAAAGCCGGATACATCGACGGCATGAGCCTGATTACGGCTCGCGCGAACGGTGCGGACAACTACATCGCCTTCGCCTACGCGGAGCTGTTCCGGATTTACGTTCTGACGGGAAAGAAAACCTACCTCAGACAGGCAGAATTCCTCCAGCAGAACACCAAGGCGATCATGAACTGGGACGGCGCGCTCGGATACAAGTACAAAAGTCTCGTCGCGGAGGCAAGCACCGTCATCACGCGCGACGGTCCGTTCACCTACGGCTCGGTTGACAACGGCGTATGGCTCCCGTGGTGCAGTGCTGCAAACGCGGATCCCATCGCGAAGATGCTGACCGTCTTCGGAAAAGCGGACGTTGCTGATCTTGCGGATGTGCCGCTCGACGAGCTGAGACGATTGATCGGCAAGAAATAAAAAGAACCGGACTGTTCCAAAACGGGCAGTCCGGTATTTGTTTGAGCGGATTTAAGACAGCATCGCTCTGTCGCTGGCGAATTCCTTACCGCTTGCCTTGGAGAAGAGCCCGAGCAGGTCTTCCACGGTGAGCTTTTTCTTTTCTTCGCCTTCGACGTCAACGATCACGCGACCTTCATGCATCATGATGAGGCGGTTTCCATGCGCGATGGCGTCCTTCATGTTGTGGGTAATCATCACCGTGGTCAACTTGTTTTCGTTGACGATGCGGTCGGTGATTTCCAGAACCTTTGCGGCAGTTTTCGGGTCGAGCGCGGCGGTGTGTTCGTCCAGCAGGAGCAGCTTCGGCTGATTCAGGGACGCCATGAGCAGAGTGACCGCCTGACGCTGACCGCCGGAGAGAAGCCCCACTTTGGAGGTGAGACGTGTTTCCAGCCCGAGATCGAGGGAAGTCAGCATCTTCACATACTCCGCGCGTTCGGATTTTGTGATGCCCCAGCGGAGTCCGCGCTTTTTGCCGCGTCGGTTTGCGAGGGCGAGGTTTTCTTCGATCATCATGCCGGCGGCGGTTCCCATCAGGGGATCCTGGAACACACGTCCGAGGAACTTCGCGCGCTTGTATTCCGGCATATCCGTGATGTCACTGCCATCGATGGTGATGGTGCCGCAGTCGGGCTTCCACACACCGGAGATCGCGTTGAGCAGAGTCGATTTGCCTACACCGTTGCCGCCGATGACGGTCACAAAGTCGCCGTCCTTGAGCGTGAGGCTCAGGTCATTGAGCGCAACCTTTTCGTTGACGGTGCCGGGATTGAAGGTCTTGGTGATGTTTTTGATCTCAAGCATTGCCCTGACCTCCTTTTGCCTTTACAGTGGGTTTGGTGAAGTATTTCTTCTTCCAGTACGGTACCGCGAGGAAGACGGCAACCACGATTGCGGAAAGCATCTTGAGAAGGTCCGCGTCAAGTCCGAGGAAGATGACGGTCTGATAAACGAAATAGTAAATCACGCCGCCGAGGATGACGCCGACGAGCTTTGCCGCGAAATTGGAGGAAATTTTCGACATGACCGCTTCACCGATGATGACGGCGGCAAGACCGATGACGATGGCACCGCGTCCCATGTTGATATCGGAGAAGCCCTGATACTGTGCCAGAAGTGCGCCGGACAGTGCAACGATGCCGTTGGAGAGAACCAGCGCGAGAATGGTCGTTACGTTGGTGTTGATGCCCTGCGCGCGGCTCATGTTCTGGTTGTTGCCGGTTGCACGGACAGCAGTGCCGAGCTCCGTACCGAAGAACCAGTACAGAACTGCGATGAGAACCGCGATCACGCCGAGCAGAACGAGAATGGACTTCGTCGTGTAAATCTGCGCCAGAAGGAGTTTGTAATTCCGGATCGGCAGAGCGATGTTCGCCTTACCCATGATTTTCAGGTTCACGGACCAGAGAATGAGCTGGGTCAGGATACCTGCGAGAATTGCCGGAATGCCCATGCATGTATGCAGAACCCCGGTGATGAACCCGGTCAGCATGCCTGCGATCAGTGCGGCGAGCATAGCAATCCACACGTTCACGCCGTTGGTAACGAGAATTGCGCATACGGCACCGCCGGTACAGATGGATCCGTCCACGGTCAGGTCGGCGAAATCGAGGATTTTATACGTAAGATACACGCCGATCGCCATGATGCCCCAGACCATGCCCTGCGCCGCGGCACCGGGAAGTGCGCCAAGCCAGTTGAGAAACATTTGTGTAATACCTTTCAGATGCGTGAAACACCCGGGTCCGATTCAGCGTCAGATCCGGGATGTTCCAAGCGGGATTATTGTCTTTTCAAATCGGAATCAGTCGGCTCAGCCTTCGATTGCAACGTAGCCGGCAGCTTCGAGAGCCGCGATATCAATGCCGAGAGCTTCGCAGTTTGCCTTGTTGTACTTCTTGGTGAAAGTATCAACGTAGCCGATTGCCATTTCTTCAACCTTGGTCTGACCCTTAAGGATTTCGATTGCCATCTTACCGGTCTTTACGCCGAGGTCGTAGTAGCTGATGGAGAGAGTAGCAACGCCGCAGCCGGAGCAGATGCCTTCTTCACCCGCGATGATGGGAGTACCGGTGGGAAGAACCGCGCCGTTGATCGCTTCGGTGCAGGAAGCAGCGGTGTTGTCGGTGGGAACGTAGAGAACGTCGGAAGCAGCAGCGGCAGCAGCGGATACAGCAGCAACGTCATTGGAGTCGGAGAAGGAGTAGTCAGCGCAGGTGATGCCCTTTGCGGTGAGGTATTCGGTAACAACCTTTACCTGATATGCGGAGTTGGCTTCAGCGGAGCAGTAGAGCATGCCGACGGTCTTTGCATCCGGGAACAGGTCGAGAATCATCTGAGCCTGCTGATCCAGAGGAGCGAGGTCGGAGGTACCGGAAATGTTGTTGCCGACAGTACCGGAGAAGTTTTCGATGCCGAGAGCGGTGCCGTATTCGGTGATGGAAGTGCCGAGAACGGGAATGGTGGTCGTGCCGTTTGCAGCAGCCTGAAGAGCGGGAGTTGCGTTTGCCATGATGAGGTCAACGTTCTTGGTAACGAAGTCGTTGACGATGGTGGTGCAGGCGGTGGTGTCGTTCTGTGCGTTCTGATCGATGAAGGTTACGTTTTCGCCGAATTCTGCGATCAGAGTATCCTTGAAGCCCTGGGTAGCGGCGTCAAGTGCGGGATGGGGAACGAGCTGGCAGATACCGACGGTGTAGGAGCCGGATGCGCCGCAGGAAGTGAAGCCGATGCAGGCGGTGAGAGCCATAACGGCGGCGAGGATGATGGAGAGTGTCTTTTTCATGATGGTATTTCCTTTCAGAAATAAATTATTTTCAGTTGGAGCCGATTGCGGTGTATCCTGCGGCTTCGAGAGCGGCAATGTCAACACCGAGTTCCGCGCAGTTCACGGGATTGTAAACCTTCTGGAACTTTTCGGAGTAAGCGATGGGCATTTCTTCGATCTTAGCTTCGCCGGTCAGAACCTTTGCGGCCATCTTGCCGGTGGTATAACCGAGGTCGTAGTAGTTGATGCAGAGAGTAGCGATACCGCAGCCGGAGCAGATGCCCTCATCGCCGCCCATGATGGGAGTACCGGTGGGAAGAACGGCGACGTTGATGGATGCGGCAAAGGATGCGGCGGTGTTGTCGGTGGGGATGTAGATCACATCGGAAGCGGCAGCCGCAGCAGTGGAAACAGCAGAAAGGTCA
>JAFUQY010000220.1 GCA_017472105.1 Clostridia bacterium
CCGGGAAGTGTATGCACATCCGCGATTCAGGCGGCACTGGACGAATGCTTCAGGAGCGGCGGCGGTACGGTCGTGATCCCGGCGGGAGACTACATCACCGGGGGAATCCGGCTCCGCAGCAATACGACGCTTCTGCTCGAGGACGGCGCGCATCTGATCGGGAGCAGGAACCCCGAGGACTATTACGGATGGAAAACCGACACCCTCGAGCCGGTCAATCCCGCTTACATCAGCGATCTGACGTGGCTTCCTCCGTCCGAGCGGAGCGATCCGACGATGAACATGAAGCCATGCTGCCGCTGGTCAAACGGTCTGATCCGTGCGATTGACGCCGAGAATATTACCGTCATCGGAGAGGGAAACGCCGTGATCGACGGTGCGGACTGCTTCGATGCGAACGGCGAAGAGCACTACCGCGGACCCCATGCAATCAGCATGCATCACTGCCGGAACATCCGTCTGGAAGGATACACCGTGAAGGATTCGGCAAACTGGGCACAGGCGATTTTCTTCTCGGAAAACATTACGGCGAAAAATCTCCGCGCCATCGCCGGACACGACGGAATCCATCTCACCGGATGCGACAACGTGACGATTTCCGGATGCATATTTGAGACGGGCGACGACTGCATTGCCGGCATTGACAACTGCGGTGTGACTGTGACGGACACGGTCTGCAATACGGCGTGCAGTGCGTTCCGGTTCGGCGGCACCGATGTCCTGATTGAAAACTGTAAAATGATCGGACCCGCGCGGTATCTGTTCCGGGGAAGCTTGACGAAGGAAGAGAAGGCCGCGTCCGCTCCGTCGCTGGAAAACACGGACGGCATCCTCCGGGACGGCGCGGGACACCGGTTCAACATGCTCTCGGGCTTCACGTACTACGCCGATTTCAGCTGCAAAATCCGCCGTCAGCCGGGAAACATCACCATCCGGAACTGCGAAATCATCAACGCCGACCGGCTGCTGCACTACAATTTCTCCGGCAACGAGACGTGGCAGAAGAACCGCCCGCTCAGCGACGTGACGTTTGAAAAACTTACCGCACGGGGGATCCGGCTGCCGCTGAACGCTTACGGGGATTCCGACGTGCCGCTGACGCTGGTGATGCGTGACTGCTCGGTGGAATTTGCCGAAGTGCCGCCCGCGTTCATGCATCTGTGCCATCACCGCCGGGTAACGCTGGACGGTGTGACGGTGCAGGGAACCGGGGATGCGCCTCTGATCCGACGCTGGTCTGACGACGGTGTGATTGAGTTGTGCGGATGCGACGTGCAGAATGACGCCGTCATCGACGCGGACGAGCCGTTTTTCGCAAAATCCATCTGATCTCGCAAACTTTTTTCCGTGACAATCCTCCCGTTTTGTGGTATCATGAAGGTATCATACCGAACAGGAGGATTTTTCCATGAACGCATATGAGATTTACCTGGATGGGGTCCGGCGGGAGCTGATTGAGCCGCTGTCGGAGATAATCGTGTTTGACAAGGGACTGACAACGGAGGAATTGAACGGAATCGAAGCGTTCTGGGGCATTCATTTCCCGAAATCGCTTGCGGACTTTTTCCGGTGCGCGTTCCCGGTGCGGGAGAAAAATCCCGTTGTGTATCCGTGGCAGACAGCGTGGGAGTTTGAGCCCTTCCCGGACTGGCGCGATTTCTCGGAGAAGAACGTGAACCACATCCGCGAATGGATGGAGGCGCCGGTGAAGAATCTGGTGCACGACATGAAGCGGGACGGATGGGAATGTGACAACTGGGTCGGACTGACGCCGGAGGACGTTGCTGACGCCGCACCGAAGCTGATCCCGGTTTACGGAGGCCGTTTTCTGCCGATGTGCGGCTGGAATCCGCCGGTGTTCTCCTGTGCCGGGCGCGATGTCGTGTACTACGGTGCGGATCTCAGGGAATACCTGCGCCGCGAATGGATGAATGAAACGCCGGAGAAGCGGTGCATGCCGTACGTTCCCGTATGGGGCGATATTCCGCGGCAGTATTGGGAAAAGCAGGAGAATCCCTTCACCGTTGAGCAGTTTCTGCGCGTCTTCACGGAACAGCCGCAGCTTCTGCACGAGTCCGGGTTCCGCTTTGCGTCCGATCCCATTTCACCGAAGCAGACGGGATACGTCCGGGAGCGCATGATCGGATGGATGGACGGTCAGGAGAAACCGTACTGGATCGGCGGATGTGATATCCCGAATGGTACGGAGTTTTTCACAGCGGAAGAACTTCTCGACGCCCCTGTGTTTGCCGGAAAATCCATGCGTGAGCGGTGGGACGAGGTGATCTGGCTGGAGCTGATCGGTCTTGACCCCGTCGAATGGATGCGGATGTATGTATGATTTGAATAGAATGAAGCAAAACGTCTTGTGAAAGCAGGGCGTTTTTTGCTTGACACGGATAGAGTTCTGTGGTACACTGGATACACAAAAATATTTTTGAAAAATTTCCGGAAACCATGGCAGATTTTCTGAAAAAACCGGTCTTATAGAGTGAAAGCAACTGATGAAAGGGTGAGTACGACGGAAGACGGAAAGATTATCGCAATGTTCTGGAGCCGTGACGAGGGTGCCGTGCGGGAATTTCTCGCGGTGTACCGGCGGCTTTGTCTCACAGTCGCGCGCGAGATCACGGGGGATGAACGGGACGCCGAGGAATGCGTGAACGATACCTGTCTGCGGCTGTGGAATTCGATCCCGCCGGAGAAACCGGTGAGCCTGCGGAGCTATGCGGCACATATCACAAAAAATCTGGCGCTCAATCGTGCAGAATACCGGAATGCGGAGAAGCGTGCGGGAGTTCTCACGGAGCTTGACGAATGCATGACGCGGGATTTTTCTCATGATCCGGATGAACTGCTGGAGAACGGTGTGCTGTCGTCCGCGATTGACGCGTTTCTTGAAACGATTCCGCAGACGGACGCGAAGCTGTTTGTGCGGCGGTACTGGTACTCCGAGCCGGTGAAGGAAATCGCGGCGTTTTTCGGGATGTCGGAGAACGCGGTGACAAAACGGCTCGGCAGAACGCGGAAGAAACTCGGAAAATACCTCAGCGAGAAGGGAGTGTACGGTCATGAAGCGTGACGGCGGACGGATTTTATACAATGCCATCGACGGAATCGATGAAAAATGGATCAGGCTTGCGGACGAACCCGTGCAGGCGAAAAAAGAAAACAGACATTTTGTCGGATATGAGCTGAAAAAGCTGTTCGGGATCCGGTATCTGTGGGTATTCCTCGTGATTCTCCTGCTCCTCAATTCGGGAATTGCGTGGTACACGGCGTCGAACACCTATGCGGCATCGGAGCCGAACGGGATGATCGCGGAGTTTTTCGCACTGTATTTTGAAAATCCCGATGAGCTGGATGCGCATTATGCAGAAATGCAGGCGTTTGAAGCACAGCAGCACGCGATTTTCATGGAAATGATGCGGAACGGCAGCCGCGACTACGAGATGGAAGAGATGCCGGATATCTACTCGACCGACGGGGATTTCAGCGACCGTGAGCTGTTCGGCGTGCTGTACCGTGCGGTGGATGCGGCGCGGGAGTATCCCGAAGTCATCACGGCGGTCATCGAGCGGGCGCGTGCGAATCTGGCGGAGTTTTCTGCGATGGGTGTGTCCGAGGATTCGTTCACGTACCGCTACCAGACCCGCGTGATTGCGCTGTATGAGCTGGCGCGGGACAACGTGAAAATCGGGATCGAATACACTCGCGGCTGGGACGAATACTTCGACTACGACCTCGTGAACGTATTTTTGTTCATCATGGTCATCATGCTCGGCTCGGTGATTTTTGCCGAAGAAAAGCAGACGGGAATCCTCCCGATCATCCGCACGGCAAAGCACGGACGGGCAAGAACGGCTCTCGCGAAGGTGCTCACGATGCTTCTGCTGACCGCGGCGTTCACGATGCTCTTCACCGTGACGACATGGGCGGTCTACGGGGCGGTGCTCGGCTATTCATCCACGGCAAACGCGATTCAGGCACTCCCGACCTTCACGCTCAGCCAGTATCAGATCACAATCGGAGAATATTTCGCCGTCACAATCGGCGTGCGTCTTCTGACGTTCTGTGCGTTCGGGATGCTCATGCTGCTTCTCTCGACGGTGTTCTCCGGGTACATTCTCATCTACCTGAGCGGACTCGGGCTCTTCGGCGTGAATTTCCTCCTGTACACGCTGAAATACATCAACGCGAACGCCATTGCGAAGAACGCGAACATGGTGGCATCAGCTGCGGTCAATCCGCTGTTTGTGCGCTACCGTGCGGTGAATTTCTTCGGGCAGATGATCGGATGCGTGCCGTTTCTGTGCGTGCTGTTCAGTGTGCTCATCATCGGATGTGCGGCTCTGACGGTGTACAGCTTCGTACGCGGCGGGTTCATGATCCGTCCCGTGTGGCTCGATGCACCTGCGGCGTTCTGCATGACGTCAGCGGCGCGGATTCGCGCAATCTTCACAGCAATTCCGGCAGTCTCCACAAAAACGAAGCGGAAAAACCGTGCATACAGCCTGTCGCTTCTCTCGGCAGAGGCATTCAAGACGCTGATTTCCTCGCGGTTTATCTGGATCGTTCTGCTCCTGCTCGCCATCAAATGCGGCTTCTCAGCGGATGTGTACCGACCCACGGGTTCCTACGCGGATGCGGTGTATCACGAATACATGACCGAGCTGTACGGGCCTGTGACGGATGAAAAACTGGAATTCATTGACAGCGAACGCGCGGCGATCAGCGAAATCCTCGGTCAGAAAACCGCCATGGAAGAGGCGTACCGGAACGGGGAAATCGGATTTGAAGAATACCGGGAATACCTCTCGGAATACAACTACGCCTACTCGCGCGACGAGCTGTTCGTCTCGATCGAAAACCAGCGGGACTACCTGATCCGGCTGAAGGACGAAACCGGCACGGACGGATGGTTCCTGTACGACACGGGATGGCGCAAACTCCTGACAGGGGATGCCGACTTGTTCCTCTACGCGTCGGTTCTGCTTCTGCTGACGGGATCGTTCGCGGCGGAATATGCGTCCCGGTCGTCGTCGGGCAGTTTCGCGCAGATTCTCCGTTCCACGAAAAAGGGACGCGAGGAGACCTTCCGTGCCAAGCTGATTTCCGCGGGCATCATTGCGGTGACGCTGGCGGTGCTCTTCGGAACGGCGGACTTCGCGGCGGTCTTTGCGGGATACGACATGCCCGGATCTGCCGCACCGATTCAGTCGATCCCGATTTTCGCGGACGTAACGGGCGGCATGACGGTGGGTGCGTACCTCGGCGTGTTCTGGATTCTGCGGATCAGCGGGGCGTTCCTCATGGCGATGCTGGTCTGCGCGCTGTCGGAGCTTCTGTGCCGGTACATTCCCGTGCTCGGCTCCGCGGTGGTTCTGACGATGCTTCCCGCCCTGTGTGCGTATTTCGGACTGAAAGCGGCGGAGAAAATCAGCTTCCTCAACCTGCTTGCGGGAACACCGCTGGTTTTGCAGTCGTCGTCGGCGGCACTGTTCGGCTCCGGCTGGACGATGCTTGCCGTGTGGATTCTCGCAGTCTCCGCCGCCGTGTGGTGCATGATGCTCTCGGCGAGAAAGATGTTTGTGAAGGGGTGACGGGATGAAGAAGATGCTGGTTCTGCTGTTATTGCTGAGCTTTGCTTCATGTACAGCAAGTGAAAGACCTACGGAAATGCCGTATCTGTACGAACTGGGAACGCTGGACGGTGTTTATACGATGCTGAAATTCAATGCGGCGACGGGAAGTACAACGTTTGTGTGTCAGGATCCTCTGTGTTCGCATTCATGGAGCGATGACTGCCCGTTTGCGATGGCGGACTACTGCTGTTCGGATGGCGATATGGTTTATTACCGCAGATTTCTGGAATATGATACCGGAAATATGTGGGGACTGTGCACTTACGATATCACGGAGCAGAAGGCACGGCTTGTTTGTGAGACGGATGTCTGCGATACCGGATTTGCGGTGTTTTATCAGGGCATGTACTACTCGGAATGCATTTCTGAGGAGGGCGATGTTTATTATCTCACGGCGGATATGCACACCGGTGAAATCCGGGAATCCGAGATAATGCCGGAATTGCCGCAGATCGAAAGACCGACGGATCGGTTTCAGTGGACGGAACAGACTCTGACTGACCGGAAATCCGGTGCTGCGGTGCTGTCCGGTGTGAATTATGCGGCGTTCTTTGAGGAAATCGTCGTGTGCTATGTCACGGAACCGGAACCGGCATTTATCGGGCACTGCGATACGACCGGGAAAGATATCTACGACACCTGCGGCGGGAAGCTGTACATTGTGTCCGCTGACGATATGAATGTGAAAACGGTGGAATGCGGACGCTGTATTGCAGCGGATGTACAGCAGGTCGGAAAATACCTTGTGGTTTCCTACGGCGCATTCCGTGACAACAACGGTACAGAATTATGGAACCCTTACGGCGGCGGAAGGATCGTATATGATACCGCTTCCGGAGAAGTGAATATTTACGAGGACAACTGACATGAAAAAACTGCTTATCCTATTATCCGCCATCCTGCTGACATCGTGCGGGACACAGACGATGCAGACTTACAGCAACATGAACCTCTACTGCCAGCTCGGCGATACACTGTACCTCAACGACAGAGATATAGTGCTCAACGGTGCGCTGGATACGGTCATCAGCCTTTGCCGCGATCCGCTTTGCTCTCATGACGATTATGATTCGACATGCCCGGAAAGTCCGTGGTTCGCGGCGCAGGAATATTACCAGACCGACGGC
>JAFUQY010000221.1 GCA_017472105.1 Clostridia bacterium
GTGGACCTTTTCGCCGTTGTCTTCGTACCATGCGCCGCCTTCTTCCTTGTTCAGCTTGGCGATGGTGTCGGCCTTGTCTGCCGCGTAGGTTACGCCGAACCACTTCGCGGTGGTGGTCAGAACCTTTACGTCGCAGTCGCCCGCGTGCATCATCCTGCCAACGGAGGTGGGCAGATAGCATTCGGTCTTGAGCGGATCCGCTGCCTGGTCGTTCTTTTCGATGAAAGCGTCGAATTCAGCCTGCAGACCGTCGAATACCTTGGGAGTGAAGCCCCAGAAGTTCATGGAAACGATGGTTTCGTTGGGAATGTGGACGGTTTCGCCGTTTTCTTCGTACCATGCGCCGCCTTCTTCCTTGTTCAGCTTGGTGCGCTCGTCGATACTGGTCAGGTAGCCGTTTTCGTCCGCCTTGCATTCACCGCGGGCTACGGAGCCGTTTTCGGTGAGCGTGTTGCCCAGCATGTAGCCGACCATGCAGAAGTGGGAGCCTGCCGGATCGCCGTTCTTCAGGAATTCGGCAGCCTTCATGAATGCGTCACGTCCGTAGAAGTCATCCGCATTGATAACCGCAAAGCTGTCGTTCAGCACTTCCTTGCCGCAGAGGAGAGCGTGCGCGGTACCCCAGGGCTTGGTTCTGCCTTCGGGAATCTTGTCGGCGGGAACCATGGAGTCGATGCCCTGGAACACATAGTCAACCTTGATGCGTTCTTCGATGCGCTTGCCAACGGTTTCCCGGAAAATTTCATAGTTTTCTTCCTTGATAACAAACACGATGCGGTCGAATCCCGCCAGAATCGCGTCGTAAATGGAGAAATCAATGATGAATTCCCCGTGCTTTGTGAATTTGTCGATCTGCTTTAATCCGCCGTAACGGGAGCCCATACCTGCTGCGAGAATGAACAGGGTCATGACAAACCTCCTGATGTATCAAAAAATCATAGTAAAACTGCCGACTGCTCAGCAGAATATATCAAGTATATTGTATCTCAATCCGCCCGCATTTGCAAGGGTTTTCAGTAAAAAAGTATGTGATTTTTCCGCCGTTCTGTGAAATTTCCATAAAAACAGCCGAAAAAGACGGAAGACCCGTGGATCCTCCGCCATCTTCGTTCATTCGGACTGCCGCGCTTCCCTCTTCTCTCCGCAGCCGCATTTTTTCTCGCCGTCCGGGGTCACAGATGCCGTCACGCCGCCCGAGGACGAGAATTCCGCCACCGGAAATGCCATCTGCCGGAACATGGAGCAGGGATCGGCAGTCTCCGGCATGACGCATTCCTTCTCGGGAACCGTGTATTCCACCGCGCTGATGAGATACTGCGCCGGACGCTCGATCCGCACCACGGAGAAGAATCCCAGGGACACCAGCAGCAGCGCACCGTCCGCGTCATCGGTCAGATCACAGTTCACCGCACGGCATACGCAGTCGGGAATCTCATCCACCGTGCAGCAGCAGGAACAGCGGCAGGGCTTGTGAGGTTCCGCCACCCGGGTATCCAGCACGATGGGATCCACCGTTTCCAGAACCGCCACGGGCAGCGTATTGGTTCCGTGTGTCCGGGAAGTGCCGCAGTCGCAGAATCCGCCGCCGTACTCGCTCCGGAAGACGCTGACATTCCCTTCTCCGCCGAAGAGGATCACCTTTTTCTCAACAGCCGCCACGCCCTCGAATTCCTGCAGATTGCCGGGACCGATGCAGGCTTCAAAGGTGAGCTTTACGTAAATCCGGATGAAAAGCTGATAGAATCCCCGGTTGAAGGGGACGCTGTCGATGTTGATGCAGGACCAGAGAACCTTCGCACACTTGGCGCGCACCACAGATGTCCGGTCGATGATTTCCTGCCCCATGCAGGTGAGATACACGCGCACATCCTCGAAGCAGTCCTTGTCGCGGCAGGAGTCGAGCCCGCGGTGGGTATCGATGCAGATCAGATCCCGATCCCGGGGACAGGACGCGCCGTTTCTGAAATCAGCCATTTTGTTGACCATGCCTTTCTTTGCATTTGCACCGAAGGGGGTACCTTCATGGGCAGTATATGCATCTCCCGGCTGTCATGACAGAAAAATACCGCGCCGATCGGGCAGAAAACACCCGGTGACGCGGTATGGAAGATTCAGATTCCGGTCAGCTGTCAGGAAACGTACTTGAGGAATTCAAGAACGGTCTTGGAAGCTTCGGAGGGATCGATGGAGGAGGTGATCACGCAGTTGATTTCCTTGCCTTCCAGGAGAGCGGAAAGCTGGGTCAGGAACTTGTCGAAACCGTCGCTGTCGTTCTGGCAGATCTTGAGCGCGGAGTCGATGAACAAGTCGGTAACGTCGTGGTTGGACGCGAGAATACCTGCGATGAAGCCGTAGAGAGCCTGAGCATCAGCAACGCCGTATTCTTCGGTATCGATGAGACGAGCGGTGTACTTGATGTCGAACTTGAGCTTGTCACCCTTTTCGATGCAGACAACGGAACCCTTGCTGGTATCAAGAGCGTTGTTTACGAATTCGATGAGGGTCTTGGTCTTGCCGGAACCTTTTTTGCCGATGAGAAGTTTGATCATGTGTGTATCTCCATTCTGCCATTTCTGGCTTATAGTTAAAGTGAATCGTGAAAGATAATAGTGAATAGATAATAGATAATAGTGTCGGTAAAAAACACTGCGTGTTTTAATTTAATTAAAAAGCGTCAGCTTTTTTTCCTTACTATTATCTATTCTCTTTTCTCTCTTATCTCTTATCTTAGGCGCTTTCCGATGTCCAAACGCCTTAATTCATACGAGCCTCGAGTGCCGCCTTGTGGTCTTCGTAGCCGGGCTTGCCGAGGAGGGCGTACATATTCTTCTTGTATGCTTCCACGCCGGGCTGGTCGAAGGGATTGACGCCGAGCATATAGCCGGATACCGCGCACGCGAGTTCGAAGAAGTATACGAGATAGCCGAAGGAGTATTCGCTTCTGTCTTCCACTTCAATCACTACGTTGGCAACGCCGCCGTCGTTGTGTGCGAACAGCGTACTGGTCATCGCCATTCTGTTTACGTCATGGAGTTCCTTGCCGGAAAGGAAGTTGAGTCCGTCGATGTTGTTCGGGTCATCCGGAATTACAACTGTGTCAACCGACTTCTTGAAGTCGATGACGGTTTCGAACATGGTGCGCTGACCTTCCTGGATGTACTGACCGAGAGAGTGGAGGTCGGTCGAGAAAATTACGGAAGACGGATAGAGTGCCTTGTTGTCCTTGCCTTCGCTTTCGCCGTAGAGCTGCTTCCACCATTCGCAGAACATCTGGACAGAAGGTTCGTAGGA
>JAFUQY010000222.1 GCA_017472105.1 Clostridia bacterium
AAATACCCGGCTGTAAGCCAATCCCATATATTTTTAAATTTATTTACATATTGTTTAAGAAATCCCCCCATTGGAAATGCTATACTGAATCGTGAAATTTTGAACCAATCCGGTTTACCAAGGGAGTACCTATGCTCAGATTAACAGGCATTACCAAAACATACCCATCGGGGAACGTCACCGCACTCCGGGATGTTTCCATCAGCTTCCGGAAAAGCGAGTTTGTGTCCATTCTCGGTCCCTCCGGATGCGGTAAAACCACACTTCTCAACATCATCGGCGGTCTGGACCGGTACACCGGCGGCGAGCTGTACATCCGGCACGTACCTACGGCGAAGTACACCGACCGCGACTGGGACACCTACCGCAACCACTCCATCGGCTTCGTCTTCCAGAGCTACAACCTCATTCCGCATCAGTCCGTGCTTGCCAACGTGGAGCTGGCGCTGACCCTCTCCGGTGTTTCCAAGAGCGAACGCAGACGCCGCGCCGAGGAAGCGCTCACCGCAGTCGGTCTGGCGGATCAGATGAAGAAGCGTCCCTCGCAGATGTCCGGCGGTCAGATGCAGCGGGTTGCAATCGCGCGTGCGCTGGTGAATGACCCGGATATCCTTCTCGCAGACGAGCCGACCGGGGCGCTTGACTCCGAAACCTCCGTGCAGATCATGGAAATCCTCCGCGAAGTTGCAAAAACCCGGCTCATCATCATGGTCACGCACAATCCCGACCTTGCCGAGGAATACTCCACGCGCATCATCAAAGTCCTCGACGGCCGCGTTCTCTCCGACTCCAATCCCTACTCCGAAGAAGAGGAAATGGCGGAAACCTACGACGAAATCCCCGCCGAAAAGCCCGAAAAAGCATCAAAGAAGCGCACGTCCATGTCCTTCCCGACGGCACTCGGTCTGTCCCTGAACAACCTCATGACCAAGAAGACGCGCACCTTCCTCACCGCGTTTGCCGGCTCCATCGGCATCATCGGGATTGCGCTGATTCTGTCACTCTCGCACGGCATCAATCTCTACATCGACAAGATTCAGGAGGACACCCTCTCTGCCTACCCGATCCAGATCAACCGCACCACCGTCGACATGTCGTCCGTGATGACCGCGATGATGGCGGCGCAGGAGGAAAACAACGCGGATCCCGTTGACGACGGCTCGATCCACTCCAACGTCATGATGTACGATCTCATGGACACCATGATGTCCGTGGACGTGCAGGAAAACAACCTCGACAAATTCATCGAACACCTCGACGCATCCGAAGGCGGAAACATCGGCGGAAGCGTATCTGCCGTCGCGTACGGGTACAATCTGCCGCTGAATCTCTACTCCGTCACCGACAAGGATGAGGACGGCATGCCCGTTTCCCTCGATCCCACGGAAATGTTCGGCGCGATGATGATGGGCGGCTCATCCCAGTCTGCCATGGGCGGCGGCATGATGTCCACCGGGCTGACAATCTGGCAGGAAATGATCGACAATCCCGACCTCATGGCACAGCAGTACGACATCATCGCGGGCGAATGGCCTGACGAATGGAACGAAGTCGTCCTCGTTGTGGATGAGCACTACCGCGTCAACGACGTCTTCCTCTACGCGCTCGGCTTCAAGGATCCGGACGAGCTGGAAGAAATGCTGACCGCCGTCATGAAGGGCGAACACTTCAACGCCGAGAGCGAAAGCTGGACGTACGATGAAGTCATCGGACACGAGTTCGCGCTGGTTCTCCCGGCGGACATGTACGCAAGAAACGCCGACGGCAACTGGGACTACATGGGTGAATCCGCGTCCTACATGCAGCTCGCCGTGGAAAAAGCGGACAAGCTGACCATCAGCGGCATCATCCGTCCCAATCCCGAAGCGGTCGCAACGTCCATCACCGGAGCCGTCGGCTATCTGCCCGCGCTGTCCGAGCACATCATGGACGAAACCGCCGCATCCGAAATCGTGAAGCTCCAGCTTGCGTCCGAGGACGTTGACGTCATGAACGGTCTGGAATTCGAGAGCGAAGACAACTCTCCCGACAAGCTCACCGACGCCGAAAAGGCAGCGCACATCCGACGCAATCTCGCCACCCTTTCCGCGGCTGACCGTGCGGCGGCTTACACAAACTCCGTCTCCGCGATGCCGGAAGAAGATGCGGCCGCGCAGGCAAAGGAACAGCTCGCCGTCATGCCTCCCGAAGCCGTACAGCAGATGCTCATCACCGCGATGGCGGCACAGGCGAACATGGATGCGTCCAATCCCGACGATGTCGCCGTTCTGTCCGAGTATCTTCTGAAAATGGACGTGACCGAACAGCAGGACATGGCGGTCATGATGCTCACCGAGCAGATCAGGCAGACCTACGCCGCCGGAATCGAGGCACAGCTCGGCTCCATGACGACGGATCAGCTTGCCGCCGCGCTTGACTCGACGCTTGACTCCATGTCGGACGAGCAGATTGCCGCCGCGTTCGCTGACTACATGCCGAATCTGATTTCCGACTCCACATACGAAGAAAATCTCGACCTGCTGGGCTGGCGTGACCCTGCGGAACCGTCGTTCATCAAGATCTACGCCGAAACCTTTGAAGCGAAGGACACCATCTCCGCCTTCATCAGCGACTACAACGCAGACGCCGCAGATCAGGGCAGGGAAGAGGACGTCATCAACTACACCGACTACGTTGCGCTCATGATGTCCTCGATTTCGACGATCATTGACGTCATTTCCTACGTTCTCATCGCGTTTGTGTCGATTTCCCTTGTGGTTTCCTCGATCATGATCGGGATCATCACCTACATTTCCGTTCTCGAGCGGACGAAGGAAATCGGTATTCTCCGCGCGGTGGGTGCCTCCAAGCGTGACATTTCCCGGGTATTCAACGCGGAAACGCTCATCGTGGGCTTCACGTCGGGTGCAATCGGCATCGGCGTAACGCTCCTGCTGTGCATCCCGGCAAACATCATCATCAAGCATCTGACGGATATTTCCAATCTCGCGCGTCTCCCGTGGCAGGGCGGTGTGGCTCTGGTTGTGATCTCGATGGCGCTGACGATGATTGCGGGTCTGATTCCGTCCCGTCTGGCGGCGAAGAAGGATCCCGTGGAAGCGCTCAGAAGCGAATAAACAGGAATAAAAGCGGAAGTTACTCCCGTAATAAACAGGAGCGGCTTCCGTTTTTTGATTCACGGAATAAAGCAAATTTTCCAGAAACCGTCACATTCGGCCTCTTGCGCAGGGAGACGGGTTTATGTTATAATAGAGAAGAGCATTACAATTTCACACACAAAGGAGACAGGACCATGGAAGAACTCAAGGAAAAAATTGAGGCGATTGTTGAAAAGCTGACCGAAAACAAGGATCTGATGGATGATTTCAAGAAGGAGCCCATCAAGACCGTTGAAAAGCTCCTCGGCATCGACCTTCCCGACGAAAAGCTGGAAGCAATCGTTGACGGCGTCAAGGCAAAGATCAGCTTTGACAAGCTCGATGACGCACTCGACGGCAAGCTCGGTGATGCACTGGGCGGCGTACTCAAGAAGCTGTTCTGATTCAGGCGAAACAAAAACCGGCGGTATTCCGATTTCTCGGGTACTGCCGGTTTGTCATTTATGCGGGGTTATTCATGCATTTCGCCGTCGGTCTCGTCTTCGTCACCCATATACTCGCGCACACCCACGTAGCGTTCACTGCGTGCTTCTTCCACCTTATCGGAGAGCAGTGTACGCACCTCGCGCGGGTTCTTGATCCGGGAAATATCAATTTCCGCTGTGGATTTGTCCGCGGTGCAGAGATGGATGGTGCCGAGTCCGAAGATGCGCTCCTCAAAAGACCGTTTCAGCGTGATGTCAAGGATGCGGTAGAGGCGGATTTCCTCTTCGCTGATATTGAAGATACCTTTTTTGATAATCAGGCGCGTATCGGTGAGGGTATAGGTAGTAAAGCTCCACGGCAGGCCGAAGAGGGTACGTTTCCGCTCGCGCCACAGGGGTGATTCACTCATGTGTCGGGTGTGCTCCTTCATACATATTACTTTATTCTTTTTTATTTTTTCTTTATTATTTCTTCTTTGAAGTAAAGTTTTGCTTTGGATTTACGTGATTTGATAAGGTAGAAAAGCTCCGCTTTTCAGATTTAATTTTACCCTCGCGGGGGCGCCTAAGAACCCTCCGCGTCCTGGGCTACCACTTTCATCTTTGATGAAAGTGCGGGATCTCGGCCGTTCAAGCGTTCCCCTTGAAAATGCCCGCCGCGGGCGCCATACCCGTGCAGTTTTGGGGTTGAGCGATCTTCCTATATCGCATGTGACACTCAGTTTCCTCGATAAACTCAGCCTGCGGCGGCGAGACTTAAGCGTACGGGACACTGACAGTTACTAAATGACACTCAGTTTCCCGGCTAAGCTCAGCCGTACGGCACATCAGCCGAAGTTTAAAGTGAACGCGCCGCAGGCTGAAATTTACCCGTGCAATCCAGTGACGCAAACATTAAAGTGGGTTCGCTCCACTAAATAACTGCACGTTGTCCAAAACTCCCGCCCGCCGGAGGCATTGGGTCCAGGCACTCCTGGCAGCCGAATCAAGAGCCCGGCTGCGGAGGGTTCTTGCGCCGCC